>NZ_JBEZFO010000003.1:66565-184741 GCF_040649495.1 Micromonospora sp. NPDC048947 | reverse complement strand
CGCCCCCCCTCGGCCCCCCGCGCGCGCCCCCCACCACCCGCGCCCGCCCCCCCCCGGCGGGCGGGGCGGCGCGCGTCGGTCCCGCGCCCCGCGGCCCCACCTTCGGTGTACGTGGGGTACGGTCGCCGCCGATGTGGTGAGCTGTACGGGTGTCGGGGTTGGGACTTGTGCTGCACCCCACCCGGGATGTCACCGAGGTGGTCGGGATCATCGAACGGTGGGCGACGCGTCACCACAAGACGCTGATGGTGCGCGAGGAGGACCAGCACCGTGTCCCGTCCGGCGTCGAGCCGGTGCCGGCCGGTGAGGTCGCGACCCGCGCCGACGCGTTGATCAGCATCGGTGGTGACGGCACCATGCTGGGTGCGCTGCGCTCCGCCATCGGCGACCCCAAGCCGGTACTCGGCGTACACCTGGGTCGTCTGGGGTTTCTCGTCGAAGTCGAGCCACCGGAGTTGCCCGAAGCGCTGAGCCGGCTGCTGTCGAAGGATTTCACCATCGAGTCGCACGCCTGCCTCGCCTGCGACGTCTGCGGTGACGACATCGTGGCGTTCAACGACATCGCGTTGGTTCGTCAGCCGGGCGCCGGCTTCGTCAGCGTCACGCTCGCCATCGACGGCCAGCAGTACGGCTACTACCGCAGCGACGCCGTGGTGGTCAGCACTCCGATCGGCTCGACGGCGTACAGCTACGCCGCCGGTGGTCCACTGATCTCTCCGGCGGCGGACTCGGTGGTGATCACGCCGGCCGCGCCGATGGCCGGCATCTCCCGGGCGGTGGTGCTCTCCCCGGACGAGAAGATCCGGTTGGAGCTGCAGCCCAACTCGTCGCCGGTGGTCGTGGAGATGGACGGGTTGGTGTTCCGCGACGCGGCGACGGAGGGGACGGTGGACATCTCGTACCGTCGCGATGCCGGTCTGGTGGTCCGCTTCGACCCGTTGCGCTACCAGGAGCGCAACCAGTTGAAGATGACGCTGCTCGACCTGCCGTTCCTCCCCGAGCAACTCCGCGAACTGCTCCCCGAAGAGCTGCGCCGACGCGGCCAACAACTACCCCCACCCGCCGACCCCCCACCCTGCTGACCCCCCACCCTGCTGACCCGCCACCCTGCTCCCCCGCCCCCGGCGCCGTTGATCAAGAGGTTTGCGTCACGACACGCCGGTCGGCATGACGCAAACCTCTTGATCAACGGACGGGTGGAGGGGTGCGTGGGGGGTGTGGGGGGTGGGGTGGGGTTAGGCCTGGGTTAGGGCTTGGTCTACCAGGGTTTTGGCTTCTTCCTGGATCTGCTTGAGGTGGTCGGGGCCCTGGAAGGACTCGGCGTAGATCTTGTAGACGTCCTCGGTGCCGGACGGACGGGCGGCGAACCAGCCGGACTCGGTGCTGACCTTGAGGCCGCCGATCGCCGCCCCGTTGCCGGGGGCGGTGGTCAGCGTCGCGGTGATCGGCTCACCGGCAAGCTCGGTGGCGGTGACCTGCTCCGGGGAGAGCTTGCCGAGCACCGCCTTCTGCTCTCGGGTGGCTGGAGCGTCGATCCGGGCGTACGCGGGCGCGCCGAAACGCTCGGCCAACTCCGCCCAGTGCTCGCTCGGGCTACGGCCGGTGGTGGCCTGGATCTCGGCGGCGAGCAGGCAGAGCAGCAGGCCGTCCTTGTCGGTGGTCCAGGTCGAGCCGTCGCGCCGCAGGAACGACGCCCCGGCGCTCTCCTCGCCACCGAAGCCGACCGCCCCGTCGAGCAGGCCGGGGACGAACCACTTGAAGCCGACCGGCACCTCCAGCAGCGGCCGACCCAGGTCGGCGGCGACCCGGTCGATCATCGACGAGGAGACCAGTGTCTTGCCCACCGCCGCGTCCGGCCCCCACTCGGTGCGGGTGCGGAACAGGTGACGGATCGCCACCGCCAGGTAGTGGTTGGGGTTCATCAGCCCGGCGTCCGGGGTGACGATTCCGTGCCGGTCGGCGTCGGCGTCGTTGCCGGTGGAGATCTGGTAGTCGGCGCGCGCGGCGATCAGCGACGCCATCGCGTTCGGCGAGGAGCAGTCCATCCGGATCTTGCCGTCGCCGTCCAGGGTCATGAACCGCCAGGTCGGGTCGACAGTCGGGTTGACCACTGTCAGATCCAGGCGGTGCCGCTCGGCGATCTCACCCCAGTACGCCACGCTCGCCCCGCCCAACGGGTCCGCGCCGATGCGGATCCCCGCATCGCGGATCGCGTCGATGTCGATCGCCGCCGGCAGGTCGTCGACATAGTTGGCGAGGAAGTCGTACTCCCCTGTGGTGTCGGCGGCCCGCGCCCGCGCGTAGGTGATCCGGCGGACCTCCTTGAGCCCTGCGGCGAGGATGGCGTTGGCCCGGTCCTGGATCCACCGGGTCACGTCGGTGTCGGCCGGCCCACCGTTTGTGGGGTTGTACTTGAAACCGCCGTCGTCGGGCGGGTTGTGCGACGGAGTGATGACGATGCCGTCGGCGAGCCCGCTGGTCCGCCCACGGTTGTGCGTGAGGATCGCGTGCGACAGCGCCGGGGTCGGGGTGTAACCGTCGCGGCTGTCCACCAGCACGGTGACCCCGTTTGCGGCGAGCACCTCCAGGGCGTCCACAGCGGCCGGCGCGGAGAGCGCGTGGGTGTCCCGGGCGAGGAAGAGCGGCCCATCCAGCCCCTGCTCGCGCCGGTAGTCGCAGAGCGCCTGGGTGACCGCCAGGATGTGGTCGGAGTTGAACGCGTTGCGCAGGCTGGAGCCGCGGTGGCCGGAGGTGCCGAAGGAGACCTGCTGGGCCGGGTCCGCGGGATCCGGATGCTCGGCGTAGTAGGCGGTCACCAGGCGCGGCACGTCGACCAGGTCGGCGGGCTCGGCGGGCTGGCCGGCACGGGGGTGGGTCACTGCGGGATCCTCCTCGGGGAGTGCCTGTCGGTCACGGCACGACCTTCTGGCCCTTGCCGATCACCACGATGCCGTTGTCGGAAACGGTGTAACGCTGCCGGTCCTTCTCCAGGTCGACGCCGATCTCGACGCCCTCCGGGACGAACACGTTCTTGTCCAGGATGGCCCGCCGGACCACAGCGTGCCGGCCGATCTCCACACCCTCCATCAGCACCGAGCCCTCGACGTGCGCCCAGGAGTGCACCCGCACCTTCGGCGAGACGATCGAGTTCTCCACCAACGAGCCGGAGATCACCACACCAGGGGAAACCATCGAGCCGACCGCCCGGCCGACCCGCTCACCCCACTGGTGCACGAACTTCGCCGGCGGCCACGGCGGCTGCTCCGTGTAGATCGGCCAGTCGAAGTTGTACATGTTGAAGACGGGGTGCACGTTGATCAGATCCATGTGCGCGTCGTAGAACGAGTCCAGCGTTCCCACGTCCCGCCAGTAGCCGCGGTCACGGTCGGTGCTGCCCGGCACCTCGTTGTCGCGGAAGTCGTAGACGTTGGCCTCGCCGCGTTCGACGAGCATCGGGATGATGCTGCCGCCCATGTCGTGCTTGCTGGACTTGTCGGCGGCGTCGCGCTCGACCGCCTCGCAGAGCGCCCGGGTGGTGAAGACGTAGTTGCCCATCGAGGCGTAGATCTCATCCGGCGCGTCGGGCAGACCGACAGCGTCGGTGGGCTTCTCGCGGAACGCCCGGATCCGCTTGCCGTCCTCGCCCACCTCGATGACGCCGAACTGGTCGGCCATCGACAGCGGCTGGCGGATGCCGGCCACCGTCACCGCCGCCCCGGAGGCGATGTGGTCCTCCACCATCTGCCGCGGGTCCATCCGGTAGATGTGGTCGGCGCCGAAGACGATCACGTAGTCGGGCTGCTCGTCATTGATCAGGTTGAAGCTCTGGTAGATGGCGTCGGCCGAGCCGGCGAACCACCACGGGCCACGACGCTGCTGCGCCGGCACCGGGGTGACGTAGTTGCCGAGCAGCGTGGACATCCGCCAGGTCTTGGTGATGTGTCGGTCGAGGGAGTGGGACTTGTACTGGGTCAGCACGACGATCTTGAGATAGCCGGCGTTGGCCAGGTTGGAGAGGACGAAGTCGACCATGCGGTACATCCCGCCGAACGGGACGGCCGGCTTGGCCCGATCCGTGGTGAGTGGCATCAGGCGCTTGCCCTCCCCACCCGCCAGGACGATCGCGAGCACCTTGGCAGCCATGCCCCGACGCTATCCACCCGCGTCCCACTTCACCACTCGTACGGGGAGTCTTCTGCACTAGGGTGCGCACATGACCGACTCCTCCCCGGCCACCGGATCCCTGCGCGTCGATCTGCTCACCCGCGAGTACCCACCGGAGGTCTACGGCGGCGCGGGCGTGCACGTCGAGTACCTGGCTCGGGAGTTGCGCGGCCTCGCCGACGTACGGGTGCACTGCTTCGGCCTGCCGCGCACCGAGCCGGGCGTCACCGCGTACGCCGAACCGCCGGGCCTGACCGGCGCTAACGCCGCGCTGCGCACGATGGGCGTGGACCTGGAGATGGCCGCCGGCGCGGCCGGCACCGACGTGGTGCACAGCCACACCTGGTACGCGAACCTGGCCGGCCACACCGCGAAGCTGCTGCACGGGGTGCCGCACGTGGTGACCGCGCACAGCCTGGAGCCGCTGCGGCCGTGGAAGGCCGAGCAGCTCGGCGGCGGTTACGCGCTCTCCTCCTGGATCGAGCGCACCGCGTACGAGTCGGCCGACGCGATCATCGCGGTCAGCGGGGGGATGCGCAACGACGTGCTGACCGCGTACCCGCAGATCGACCCGGACCGGGTCCGGGTGGTCTACAACGGCATCGACACCGTCCAGTACGCCCCGGACCCCGGCACCGACGTGCTCGCCCGGCTCGGCATCGACCCGTCCCGCCCCAGCGTCGTCTACGTGGGAAGGATCACCCGGCAGAAGGGTCTGCCGTACCTGCTGCGCGCCGCCCGGGAGTTGCCGGCGGACACCCAACTGGTCCTGCTCGCCGGCGCGCCGGACACGGCCGAGATCGCCGCCGAGGTCGAGGAGCTGGTGGCCGAGCTGCGGGCCAACCGTTCCGGGGTGGTCTGGGTGGCCGAGATGCTGCCCAAGCCCGAGGTGATCCAGGTGCTCACGCACGCCACAGTCTTTGCCTGCCCGTCGGTCTACGAACCGATGGGCATCGTCAACCTGGAGGCGATGGCCTGCGAGACGGCGGTGGTGGCGACCGCGACCGGCGGCATCCCCGAGGTGGTGGCCGACGACGAGACCGGTCTGCTGGTGCCGATCGCGCAGGCCACCGACGGCTCCGGCACCCCACTGGACCCGGACCGCTTCGTGGCCGACCTGGCGGCCGCGATCAACACGCTGCTCGCCGACCCTGCGCGCACCGAGCGGTTCGGCCTGGCCGGCCGACGGCGCGCGGTGCAGCACTTCTCCTGGGACGCGATCGCCCGACAGACAGTGGAGGTCTACCGCTCCGTCGGCGCGGCCTGAGCGGGACGGATTTCAGATCGCCGTTCCCGGTGGCGACTTGAGCAACGACGTCGCCTCGGCAGCGTGACCACCACGCCCGTTGCGTAGCGCGCTGGCCGCGATGCGGATCAGGTCGATGTTGACGCCGGCGGCACCGCTCGGATCGTGCACCTTCAGCTTCACGTCGAGGCTCACCGCTGTCTCACCCCAGCCCTGCGCCTCAAGGTTGAGGTGAGCCACCTTCTGCGACGCGAGATGCGGCAGGTACCCGAGCGGGGCCACCTCGACGTCGCCACCGGCCGACAGGGCGTTGAGCTTGGACTGCTTCTTGCTGTCGGGGTTCTCGACCAGGTTACGGAAGTCTTCGGTGCCGCCCAGGTTGACCTGGTAGGAGCTGACCAGGGTGAGGCCCCGCTCCTGGAGCAGCCGCAGCAGCGCGTTGTGCAGCACCGAGGTGCCGAACTGGCTGGCCAGGTCGTCACCGAGCAACGGCAGCCCGGCTGCCTCGAACCTGCCCAGCAGCCGTGAGTCGCGGGCGACCGGGTCGGAGGTCGTGTTGATGAAGGCGACGCCAGCGGTGTGGGCCGCCTCGGCGTACGCCTGGGCGGTCTCCGGCCGGCCACTGGGTGCCGAGTAGAGCAGCACCTCCGCCCCTGCCAGCGCCGCCGCCACCCGCTGTACCCCGCTCGCGTCGATGAGGCCCTTCGTGACCGGCACACCCGCCCGGGGCAGATCGCAGTTCAGCCGAGGGAAGTTGTTGGGCGGCAGGAAGATCGCCTCGGTCAGGTCCTGACCGATCTTCTCCGCGGAGGTGGCGAAGGCTGCCACGATGTCGATGTCCCCCACCCCGAGCCCGTCGATCGTCGGCCTGCGGATGCCGACCAGGCTGCCGCTCTGGCGGTAGAGAGCAAGCCCCTGCACCAGTGCCGAGGTGTTGTTACCGACGCCGACAACCGCGACTCTCACCCGTTCGATCATGGCCGGAGGCTACGTCACCTCCGCGCGTTGCGGCGGTGCGGAACGGTGAGTGATCTCCGCGCGAGGGAACACCACGGCGAGCGTGATGCCCCTGAGTCATCAATATGCCTCTGTGTCATCACGCTCACCGCAACGTCCGTCCCCAGGGCTCGACCCGCCGAAGCGAGCAACAGGCCTGGTTCAGGGAGAGTCCGACCGCCATTCCTCACCGGCCACCAGCCAATCGTGTCGGGCCGCCGCCGGGCCGCCACCGGGCCGCCGCCGCGCAGGCGGTCCGGGCATGAACCAGGACGGCCGCGGACCCGCCCATTCCGGGAACCCGTGTGGATCTTGACGGCTTGGCCGCGCGCGAACGGATCTCGCGCAGTAGGTTGGCGGGGTGACTGGACGGTTCCCGATCGAAGACGTCTCCCCCGTCGTCTCGTGCGGGCGATACCCGGCCAAGGCGGTGGTCGACGAGCCCGTTCCGGTGTCGGCACGCGCCTACCGGGAGGGGCACGACGCGCTGGGCTGCAACGTGGTGTGGGCTGGTCCGGACGGCGCGAGCCGGCCGTTCACCCGGATGCGCCCCGGCGAGCCCGGCCAGGACCGCTGGCACGCCACCATCGCACCGGACGCCGTCGGCTCGTGGACCTTCACCGTGGAGGCGTTCCAGGACCCGTACCTGACCTGGCAGAACGCGGTGACCAAGAAGATCGCCGCCGGGCAGGGGCCGGAGGACCTGGCAAACGACCTGGCCGATGGCGCGCGGGTGCTCGCCGCCGCCCGGGGTCTCGTCCCGACCGCCGACCGGCCCCGGGTCGCCGACGCGCTCACCGCTCTTGTCGACACCGACCTGCCGCTGGCGCAGCGGGTCGACCCGGCGCTGGCCCTGGCCGACCTGCTCTGGGAGCACCCGGTACGGGAACTGGTCACCGCCGGTGACACGTACTCGATCTGGGTGGACCGCAAGCGGGCGCTCTACTCGGCCTGGTACGAGTTCTTCCCCCGCTCCGAAGGAGCGGCAGGCGGGCGGTCCGGCACCTTCGCGACCGCCACCGAGCGGCTGCCAGGGGTTGCCGCGATGGGCTTCGACGTGCTCTACCTGCCGCCGATCCACCCGATCGGCCGGGTCAACCGCAAGGGTCCGAACAACGCGCTCACCGCCGGGCCGACCGACGTGGGCTCGCCGTGGGCGATCGGCGCCGCCGAGGGCGGCCACGACACCATCCACCCCGATCTGGGTACGCTGGCGGACTTCCGGGCCTTCATCCAGGCGGCGGCGGCACAGGGCCTGGAAGTGGCGATGGACCTGGCGTTGCAGTGCGCGCCGGACCACCCGTGGGTCGCCGAGCACCCGGAATGGTTCACCACCCGGGCCGACGGCAGCATCGCGTACGCGGAGAACCCGCCGAAGAAGTACCAGGACATCTACCCGGTCAACTTCGACAACGACCCGGAGGGCATCCGGGCCGAGGTGCTGCGGGTGGTGCTGCACTGGGTCGGCGAGGGCATCCGGATCTTCCGGGTGGACAACCCGCACACCAAGCCGTTCGACTTCTGGCACTGGCTGATCGCCGAGGTGAAGGCGGTCGATGAGGACGTGCTGTTCCTGGCCGAGGCGTTCACCCGGCCCGCCATCATGCACGGCCTCGGCAAGATCGGCTTCACCCAGTCGTACACCTATTTCACCTGGCGCACGACGGCCGCCGAGATGCGGGCGTACTGCGAGGAGCTGATCGAGGCCGCCGACTACATGCGGCCGAACTTCTGGCCGAACACCCCGGACATCCTGCACGAGTCGTTGCAGCACGGCGGCCCGCCGATGTTCAAGATCCGGGCGGTGCTGGCCGCGCTGCTCTCCCCCTCCTGGGGCCTGTACGCGGGCTACGAGCTGTTCGAGCACGTGGCCCGACCGGGCGCCGAGGAGTACCTGGACAACGAGAAGTACGAGCTGCGACCGCGGGACTGGGTCGGCGCCGAGGCGCAGGGCCGCTCGCTGGCGCCGTTCCTGGCCACCCTCAACCGGGTACGCCGGGACAACCCGGCCCTGCACCAGCTCCGCAACCTGCGCTTCCACGAGATCGACAACCCAGCGTTGCTCTGCTGGTCCAAGCACGACCCGGAGACCGGCAACACCGTCATCGTGATCTGCTCGTTCGACCCGCGCGTCGTGCAGTGGGGCAACACCACGCTCGACATGCCGGCGCTCGGCTTCGACTGGCACGAACGGTTCACCGTGCACGACGAGCTGACCGGCACCAGCTACGACTGGGGTCAGCGCAACGCGGTACGGCTCGACCCGTACCTGCAACCCGCGCACGTGTTGACAGTGCGTCGCCCGACCCTGCCGACCGCGCCGCAGCCGGCGGGCGCCGAGCCGGCCGACCTCACAGTCGCCGAGGTGCCGGACGACCTCTCCGGCGGCACCGCGCCGACGACCCCGGCCACGACGACCGCTGCCACGACGACCGCTGCCGCGACGACCCCGGCCACCGTGGCGTCCCGGCTGTCCGCCGCCCGTTCGGCTGCCGCCCGCTCGTCCCGTTCCGCGCCGACCGCTCCCGCCCCGAAGGACGACCGATGGACCAGCTGATCTCCGGCGCGACGCACGACCCGCACGCGCTGCTCGGCGCGCACCCCGCCGACGACTCGACGACGATCCGCACGATGCGCCGGGGCGCCGGCGACGTCGCGCTGCTGGTCGGCGACGAGCGGTACCCGATGAAGCGGGTGCACGACGTGGGCGTCTTCGAGGCGCAGGTCGACGGCACTGTGCTCGACTACCGGGTGGAGGTCGACGGCACCACCCACGACGACCCGTACCGCTACCCGCCGACCCTCGGTGAACTGGACCTGCACCTGATCCGCGAGGGCCGGCACGAGCGGCTGTGGGAGGCGCTCGGCGCCCGGGTCTTCGACGAGGGCGTGGCGTTCAGCGTCTGGGCGCCCAACGCCAGTGGGGTGCGGGTGATCGGCGACTTCACCGGCTGGGGCCCCGACGACGGCTGGCCGATGCGGTCACTCGGCTCCAGCGGCGTGTGGGAGCTGTTCGTCCCCAACGCCCGGGTCGGGGCCCGCTACAAGTACCGGGTGCTGGGCGCCGACGGGCAGTGGCGGGACAAGGCCGACCCGCTCGCGGCGTACGCCGAGGTGCCGCCGGCCACCGCCTCGGTGGTGCACCACTCGACGTACCGGTGGAACGACGCGGACTGGTTGGCCCGGCGGGCCGAACGGCAGCCGCACCAGGAGCCGATGAGCGTCTACGAGGTGCACCTCGGTTCGTGGCGGCCCGGCCTGGGTTACCGCGAACTGGCCGAACAACTCACCGCGTACGTCACCGAGCTGGGCTTCACGCACGTGGAGTTCCTGCCGGTGATGGAGCACCCGTTCGGCGGCTCCTGGGGCTACCAGGTCACCGGCTACTACGCGCCGACCTCCCGGTTCGGCGACCCTGACGAGTTCCGCCACCTCGTCGACCAACTGCACGCCGCCGGCATCGGCGTACTCCTGGACTGGGTGCCCGCGCACTTCCCCAAGGACGAGTGGGCCCTCGCGCGCTTCGACGGCACCCCGCTCTACGAGCACCCCGACCCGCGGCGCGGCGAGCACCCCGACTGGGGCACGTACGTCTTCGACTTCGGCCGCAACGAGGTCCGCAACTTCCTGGTCGCCAACGCGCTCTACTGGTGCGACCAGTTCCACGTCGACGGACTGCGGGTCGACGCTGTCGCCTCGATGCTCTACCTGGACTACTCCCGCAACCACGGCGAGTGGGCCCCGAACAAGTACGGGGGCCGGGAGAACCTGGAGGCCATCGCGTTCATGCAGGAGGTGAACGCCACCGTCTACAAGCACCACGCCGGCGTCGTCATGATCGCCGAGGAGTCCACCGCCTGGCCGGGTGTCACCCGCCCCACCGCCGACGGCGGGCTGGGCTTCGGCTTCAAGTGGAACATGGGCTGGATGCACGACACCCTGCTCTACACCTCGAAGGACCCGATCTACCGCCAGCACCACCACCACCAGCTCACCTTCTCCCTGGCGTACGCCTGGAGCGAGAACTACGTGCTGCCGATCAGCCACGACGAGGTGGTGCACGGCAAGGGCTCACTGGCCGGCAAGATGCCCGGCGACACCTGGCAGCGGCTGGCGAACGTGCGGGCGCTGCTGGCGTACATGTGGGCGCACCCCGGCAAGCAACTGCTCTTCATGGGCTCCGAGCTGGCCGACGACAGGGAGTGGAGCGAGGAACGCGGCCTCGACTGGTACCTGTTGCACGACCCGGCCCGCGCCGGAGTGCAACGACTCGTCGGTGACCTCAACCGGGTCTACCGGGACACCCCGGCGCTCTGGGCACAGGACACCGAACCGGCCGGGTTCCGCTGGATCGCCGGCGACGACGTCGCCAACAACAGCGTGTCGTTCGTCCGGATCGCCCCGGACGGCTCGACGCTGGTCTGCGTGGCGAACTTCTCCGCCCAGCCGCTGCACGACTACCGGATCGGCCTGCCGGCCGGCGGGACGTGGCAGGAGGTGCTCAACACCGACGCGCAGCACTACGGCGGGTCGGGGGTGGGCAACCTCGGCGAGGTACGCGCCGAGGACGTGCCGTGGCACGGGATGGTCGCCTCGGCGGCCCTCCAGGTCCCGCCACTGGGCGCGATCTGGCTGCGCCGAAGCTGACGCGGCCGGACCGTCAGACCAGGCCGGCGTCGCGCAGCAACTGCCACAGGCCGGCGCCGTCGGGGGCGGACAGCCACTTCTGCCCCACCGGCCCCGACGATGGGCGGCCGGCTGGGGCGGGCAGGGTGCCGGCCAGCACCGACTGGGTGGGGGAGAGCCTGCGGATCGCCACCCCGGCGACGTTCTCCGGGTGGGCGGCGGCGAACTCCCGGTAGATCTCCTGGTCGTGCTGGCCGTCGTCGCCGACGAGCAGCCAGCGCACGTCGGGGAACTCCTTCGCCAGCCGTGCGAGGGTGACCCGCTTGTGTTCCATGCCGCTGCGGAACCAGCGGTCGGCGGTCGGGCCCCAGTCGGTGAGCAGCAGCGGCCCGGCCGGGTAGAGGTGCCGGGACAGGAAGCGGGTCAGCGTGGGCGCCACGTTCCAGGCCCCGGTGGAGAGGTAGAAGACCGGTGCGCCGGGGTGCGCGGTGACCAGCCGCTCGTAGAGCACCGCCATGCCGGGCACCGCGTTGCGGGCGTGCTCGTCGAGCACGAACGTGTTCCATGCGGCGAGCAGCGGCCGGGGCAGCGCGGTCACCATCACCGTGTCGTCGATGTCGGAGATGATGCCGAACTTGACCTCCGGGTCGAGGATGCGCACCGGGGCGTCGACCGGCTCGGCGTCCGGGACACTGAGCCGGACCGTGCCCCAACCGGGCGGCAGGTCCGCCTCGACCAGCGTGTCGACGAAGCCGCTGCGGTCGGCCCGCGTCTCGTGCCGCACCCCGCCGGCCTCGATGGTCACCGTGACGTGCTTGTTCGGCAGCGTCGTGAAGCTGCGCCAGCCGCGGACCTTGTCCAGCCGACCCCGTTGGCGGGTGTCCGGACGACCCAGCAGCACCCGACACATCACCCGCACCCAACCCGGCGCGCCGTAGCCGGTGTACGCGACGATGTTGACCCGCCAGCCGGTGCGCCGCAGCCGGCGCTCGACGAGCTGGTGCACGGCGTCCTCGATCCGCGCAGCCCGGTGCAGGTTCGGAACGGCCAGTTGGCCGGCGGGAGTGGGTGGCACGCGCCAACAGTGCCACACGTCGACAGCCACGGCCACGCGAGCCGACCCCGGCCGCGCCGCTGCGGCCCGGCCGCCGTGGAGTCGGTTCGGCCCCACCCCGGCTGCGCCGATCCACCTCGGCGACCCTGCCGAACGTGAAACACTCCGGTCGGGACGACGACGGGGGCGCTGGTCGTGTCGCATCCAGAGCAGCACAGTGGGCGACGGCGCCCGCGACTCGATCGGCCGGCGCTCGTCGCGCTGCTGTTCGGGCTCGCCGGTGTCGTCTACCGGCTGGTCCTGACGCTGTTCACGGTGCCGGTGTCGAACAGCGACGAGGCGACCTTCGGCCTCGCGGCCCTGCACATCGGTCAGGGTCGGGAACACCCGGTCTTTCTCTACGGCCAGCACTACATGGGGATGCTGGAGTCGTACCTGGCCGCTCCCCTGGTGGCGCTGGCCGGGCCGAGCTGGCCGGTGCTGCGCCTGCCGATGCTCGCGCTGTACGCGATCTTCCTCTACCTGATCCACCGGCTGACCCGCCGGCTCGGCACCCCGTGGTTCGCCGCCTTCGTGGTGGGTCTGCTCGCGCTCGGGCCGGAGCGGGTGGTGCGCGACCAGCTCACCGTCGTCGGCGGGAGGCCGGAGGTGAAGCCGGCGGTGCTGCTGATGCTGCTGATCACCGTGGGGCTGGCGGCCGGCACCGTGCACCGCCGTCGGCTCGCGATCGGCCTGTTCGGGCTGCTCGTCGGACTTGCCGTCTGGTCGGACTGGCTGATCCTGCCGTACCTCGCGGTGGCCGGGTTGGCACTGGTCTGGGCGGTACGGCGGGAGCTGCTCGGATGGTCCGGTCTGCTGCTGGTGGCGGGGGTGGTCGTCGGTGTGGCCCCGATGATCGTCGACAACCTGCGGGCCGGGCCCGGTGAGGACTCGCTGTCGGTGTTCCGGGAGGTCAGCACCAAGGCCGGGCCGCAACCGCAGTGGTCCGACCGGATCCGGGGCGGCCTGCTGGAGGGGGTGCCGCTGGCGCACGGGCTCTGCCCGGTGGACGGCTGCGGACGCTGGCAACAGTGGTTCGGCGTGCTGTACCCGGTGCTGCTGCTGGCCGGCGCCGCACTCGCTGTGCTCGCGTACCGTCGCGCCGCCGGGGCACCGCGCGGGGAGCGGGCCGGACGCGGGGCCGGAGGGCTGCGCGGGGAGCGGGTCGGGCCGGTCGTGCAGCTCGCGCTGATCGCCGGCGCGGCGTTGACACTGCTGTCGTACGTGCGCAGTCCGCTCGCCGCGACCAGCCCGCTGGACAACGCCCGCTACCTGTCGGTGCTGCAACTGTCGTTGCCGGCGGTGCTCTGGCCGCTCTGGGTGGCGGCGCTGACCGCCTGGCGGGGCACCAGCAGCGTGCTGGGGCGGTTCACCGGCGCGCTGTCCGCCGCCGTGCTTGCCGCGCTGACAGTGATCACCCTGGTGACCACCGTGCTGTTCGCGGCCACCGGCACCGCGGCGTCGCGGACCGAGGAGCGCCAGGCGCGGGAGTTGGCCGCCGCGCTGCGCGCCGACGGACCCCACGAGGTGTACGGGGACTACTGGACCTGCAACCGGTTGATCTTCAACACGGATGAGTCGGTGGTCTGCGGGGTGCTCGACGGTGACCTGTCGCCGGGGCAGAACCGCTACCGGCCGTACTGGCGGCAGGTGGGGCGGGCCGAGCGGCCGGGCTACGTGGTGGAGATCGACTCGCCGATGGACCGGCGGTTGCGCAGGCTGCTCGCCGACCGGGCCGACGCCGCGCCGGTACGGGAGGTCGGCGGCTATCGCGTGTACCACCCCGACACCCCGGTGCGGCCCTGGCGGTAGGGGCTGGTCGTACGCTGGCCGGGCCGGCGCGTGGGGCGCCGCCGCTTCGCCAGTCGAGGAGACCCATGCTCATCCTGTTGCCGCCCTCGGAGGGGAAAGCCGACGCCGGCACCGGACGGCGCTGGGCCCCGGACCGGCTCTCGCTGCCCGAGCTGAACCCGGCCCGCCAGCGGGTTCTGGACGCCCTGGTGGCGCTGAGCGCCGGGCCGGACGAGGAGGCCGCGCGAGCGGCGCTCGGCCTCAGCGAGGGCCAGCGGGGCGAGCTGCGGCGCAACGCCCGCCTGCGGGAGGCGGCCACCGCGCCGGCCGAGCGGCTCTACACCGGGGTGCTCTACGAGGCGTTGGACCTGGCCTCGTTGCCGCCCACTGCGCAACGGGCGGCCCGCCGGTCGATCCTGATCAGCTCCGGGCTGTGGGGCGCGGTCCGACTGGCCGACCGGATTCCGCCGTACCGCTGCCCGATCGGCGCCCGCCTGCCCGACGTCGGGGCGCTGTCGACGTACTGGCGCAGGGAGCTGACGCCGGCGGTGGACGCCGCCGCCGGGCGCGGCCCGGTGCTGGACCTTCGCTCCGGCGCGTACGCGGCCACCTGGACGCCGCGCGGTGAAGCGGCCGAGCGCACTGTCACAGTGCGGGTTCTGCACGAGCGGGAGGTCGACGGCGTGCCGGTCCGCTCCGTGGTTAGCCACTTCAACAAGGCGACAAAGGGGCGTCTGGTCCGGGACCTGCTCGTCGCCGGCGCCCGTCCGCGCACCGCTGCGGAGCTGGTGGGCACCCTGCGGGAGTTGAAGCACACAGTGCTGGAGCAAGCCACCGCCGCGGGCCGGGTGCGCCAGGTGGATCTGGTGGTCACCGACCTTTAGCGGCACCCCAGCCGCAAGATTTGCTCAAGGCTGGGCCGGAGGAGTTCCGTAACGGCGTGCCAGGGGCCACGGTAGGGCAACCCAGACTCCGACAAGGGAGCCTCCGTTGACCCACGAACCCGCCCTGCTCGACCGGCCCCACACCCCGACCACCCCATCCCCGCTGGGCTGGCTGACATTGGGCGACGCGTTCGAGGCCGCCTGCCTGCTGCGGTGCACACCGCCACCGACCGCCGCCCGGCCCAGCGCGGTACGCGCCGAGCACACCGCCGGGGTGGAGTTCAACCGGGAGGACGCCGCGCAGCGGATGCGGCAACTGCTCAACCGGCTGGACATCCCGGTCACCCACGAGGTGGCCGTCGGCGGCCTGCGTCGCCGCTACGAGCTGCACCGGCTGTGGGTGCCCCGGGAGCACCAGGGCGCGTACACCCGGATGTTGGACGCGGGCTGGTGGCAGGGGCGACGCGAGCTGCTCGGCGGGCCGCTGCCCGGCGCCTCACCGGCCCGCCGACGGTTGGTGACCCGCCTGGCGGAGGCAGCCTGGCGCTCGGCGTTGCTGGCCGCCGGACGGCACGTGCGGCGGCACATCCTCGGTGTGCGGCTCACCGACCGGGAGCTGGCCGCTGTGCTGATCCGGGGCGCGGCAGTGCTCGACGTGCCGGCCCGGCTCCGCCCCGGCACCGGTTGCTTCCTGGTCAGCGTGGCCGACGGCCCGGACCGGCAACGGATCCTGCGCAGCGCGGCGTTGGAGCCGGCACGCGGCACGGTGGCGGAACCCGGGACGGCGACGGCGCGCGGGGTGACCCCGGCGTCGGCGCGGGGCGCGGGCCTGGCACCGGCAGCCCGCGCGGCGTGTTGATCGGGTTCCGACCGTCCGGCGCATCGCCGACCCGGGCTTGCGCGCACCCGCCCGACGGCGCACAGTGCACCGCGTGAGTCGTACCTCGTCCCGCCGCGCCGGCCTGGCCGCCCTGTCGACGGTGCTGCTGATCGCGAACCTGGCCGTCGCCAGCTGCCGGGACACCCCGATCGACCCGACGTCGATCCGGATCGCCACCGGTAGCCCCACTGCTGTCTACTACGCGTTCGGGCAGTCCCTGGCGGCCATCCTCAACCGGGAACTCCCCGACGTGCGGGCCAGCGTGGTGATCACCGCCGCCTCGGCGGAGAACGTTCAACTCGTCGGCTCCGGCGGGGCCGAGCTGGGCTTCACCCAGGCCGACGTACTGCCCGCCAGCACGGCGGGAAGTCCCACTGTCGACGCCGTCGCCCGGGTGTACGACGACCAACTGCACCTGGTCACCACGAGCGGCGGCCCGGTCCGCGCTGTCGCCGACCTGCGCGGCCGGCGAGTCTCCGTCGGCGCGGCCGGCTCGGGCACCGAGATCACCGCGACCCGGCTGCTGGAGGTGGCCCGCCTCGGTGGCGACGACGTGCGCCGGGAACGGCTCGGACTGGACGACTCGGTGGCGGCGCTGCGCTCCGGACGGATCGACGCGTTCTTCTTCTCCGGCGGGCTGCCGGTGCGGGGCATCGAGGAGTTGGCCGACGCCAGCGCCATTCGGATCGTGGACCTCAGCGAGTGGACCGAGCCACTGCGTTCACGCTACGGCCAGGTCTACGTCTCCCGGGACATCCCCCGCTCGGTGTACGGGGTGGACGCGGTAACCACAGTGGCCGACCCGAACTACCTGATCGTCCGGGCCGACCTGCCGGAGCCGTTGGTCCGTGACGTGACCCGGCTGCTGATGGAACGCCGGGCCGAGCTGGCCGCCGCCCATCCGGCGGCGGGACGGATGAGCCCTCGCTCGGCGATCGTCACCGCGCCGCTGACGCTGCACCCCGGCGCGGCGTCCTGGTACCGCGCCACCAAACCGTGACGGCCGACCCTCACCGCGCCGGAGAGGGTCGCAGGTCAGCGGCCGGTTCCTCCTCCGCCGGCTCCACCGGAAGGGTCGGCGTCGGGAACCACAGGGCGGCGATCAGCCCCCGCGACTCCCCCGGGCGCATGGTGAGCCGCCCGTCCGAGGCGTCCACCAGCACGGCGGCGATGGTCAGACCGAGCCCCGCGCCCTCCACGTTCTGCGCGTCCGGGGCCCGCCAGAAGCGCTCGGTCGCCTGACCGAGCTGACTCTCGGTCATGCCGGGGCCGGAGTCGCGGACCTCCAGCGCCACCCCGCCGTCGCGGCGCGCCACGGTCACCGTCACCGCCCCGCCCGCCCCGCTGAACTTCACAGCGTTGTCGATGAGGGCGTCCAACGCCTGGTCGACGGCGGTCGGCACTGTCTGCGCGTACGCCGGGGCGTCGGTCGTGGCCAGCCGCAACGCGACCGACCGGTGCCGGGCCAGCGGCGCCCACGCGGCCACCCGGGAGGCGGCCACCGCGGCGGCGTCCACTGTGACGCGCTCGTTCTCCTCCCGTTCGGCCCGGGCGAGGGTCAGCAGCGCGTCGAGCACCAGCGCGAGCCGGTCGGTCTCCTCCAGGGCCAACTGGTGCTCGGACCGGCCGT
Organism: Micromonospora sp. NPDC048947; assembly: GCF_040649495.1. NCBI lineage: Bacteria > Bacillati > Actinomycetota > Actinomycetes > Micromonosporales > Micromonosporaceae > Micromonospora > Micromonospora sp. NPDC048947. The sequence continues at coordinate 167,431 of NZ_JBEZFO010000003.1, read as the reverse complement.
CCGGGTCGGTGAGGCTGGGCCCCAACTCCTCCACCCGCAGCCGCAGCGCGGTGAGCGGGTTGCGCAGTTGGTGGCTGGCGTGCGCGACGAAGGCACGCTGGCGGTCCATCACGTCGGAGACCACGTCGGCCATGTGGTTGAAGCTGGCCGCGAGGCGCCGCAGCTCCGGCGGTCCCAACCGGTGCTGCACCCGGGCGCCCCGGTCGCCCTCGGCGATCTCATGGGTGACCGCGTCCAGTTCGGTGACCGGGCGCAGCACCCAACCGGCCAGCCCGAACGCGGTGAGCACGCAGGCCAGCACGGCGAGCAGGCCGGCCAGGGCGAGCAGCAGCCACCACGCGACGACGGCTCGGCGGATCGGGCCGGCCGGGGTCACGATCACCACCGCTCCGAGCACCTCACCCCCGTCGTTGATCGGTACCGCCACCACCACCGGGTCGGTCGTCCAGGGCCAGACCGACTCGGGGGCGCTGGTCTGCTGCCCGGACAGCGCGACGTCCAGCACCGTCGTGGTCCCCGGGCTGGCCTGCCACCTCGGCGACGAGACCGGGATGTTCCGGTCCCGGTCGACGATCGCGGCGCTGATCGCGTACAGGTCGTCGTAGCTGGTCAGCTCCGACTCGATCGGGCCGGGCCCGCCGTCCCGCAACGCCGGGCCGGCCAGCGAGGCGAACCGGGTCGCGTCGGCGAGCCGGTCGGCGCGGACCCGTTCGGTCTCCCGGCTGGCCATGGTGGCGGCCAGTGGGGTCTCCAACGCGATGAGGACGAGGACCATCAGCAGCAGATAGCTGATCACCAGGCGACGGCGCACGTCAGCTCCTCACGCGTCGCGCAGCCGGTAACCGACGCCGCGTACGGTCTCGACCAGGCGGGCGTCGCCGAGCTTGCCGCGCAGCGACCCCACGTGCACCTCGACGGTGTGCCGGTCGGCCCAGGTGGTGCCCCAGGCGTCGAGCAGGATCCGATCGCGGGGCACCGCCACCCCGGGCTGGCGGGCCAGCGAGAGCAGCACGTCGAACTCCTTGCGGGTCAACGTGACGGCACGGCCGTCGACTGTCACCGTGCGCGCGGCCACGTCGATGCGGACCGGCCCGGCCTCGATGAGGTGCCGCTCGGGCGCGGCGTTCGCGGCGCGGCGCAACACCGCCTCGATCCGGGCCTGCAACTCCACCATCGAGAACGGCTTGACCACGTAGTCGTCCGCGCCCAGGCGCAGACCCAGCACCCGGTCACGTTCCTCACCCCTGGCGGTCACCGCGATGATGCCGAGCTGACTGCTGCGCCGACGCAGCTCCCGGCACAGGTCCGTGCCGTCCCCGTCGGGCAGGGTCAGGTCGAGCAGCACCAGGTCACAGGGGGCGGCGGAGAGCGCGGCGGCGACGGTGGCGGCGTGCTCGACCTCGTACCCCCGGCGGGTGAGGGCGGAGGACAGCGCAGCGGCCACCCGGCGGTCGTCCTCCACCAGCAGGATCCGCACCCGTGCCCCCGTCCGTCGCAGCGCTGTTCTGCGAATGGTGGCAGAAGTGCGCGCGGACCGGGAGGCCGCCCACCCGCGCCGGGTGGGCTACAGGCCGAAGGTGTCGTCGGCGATGGCGTCCCGGACGCCGTCGGTGAACCCGCGGAAGCCCGGGTCCTCGTGGCTGGCCGGCACGCTGGTGACGCTGACCCCGCTGGCCTGGGTGACCGCGTCGACCAGGGCCGGATAGTCGATCTCGGCATCCTGGAAGGCGTCATCGTCCGCCTCGGCCAGGTTGATCACGTGCTGCACGTCGTCGGACGACGTGTCCGGGTCATCGGCCCACTCGCCGCCGGCCTGGTAGCACTCGTCGTACAGCGCGCGCTGGCTGTCGGTCCAGTCATCGTCGTAGCTCTGCATCGCCCATCCCTCCGCGGCCCTTGACCTGAGCATGCCCGGCGGGAGGCGACGGGCGCGGCGGTACCGGCGAAAACCGGGCGGGCGCGCCGACCACGGCACCGTAAGCTGCCGTGGTGATCTACAAACTGCTGTCGAGCGCCGAATGGGACGACGCCCTCGCCGCCGGTTCCTTCACCGGTTCCGCTGTCGACCGGCAGGACGGGTTCATCCATCTCTCCGGGGCCGACCAGGTGGTCGAGACGGCGCGACGGCACTTCACCGGGGCGACCGGGTTGACTCTGCTCAGCGTCGAGGAGGAGCGACTGGGTGACGCGCTGCGGTGGGAGCCGTCGCGCGGCGGTCAGCTCTTCCCGCACGTGTACGGCCCGCTGCCGGTCGCGGCGGTGGTGGCGGCGCGGGCGTTGCCGGCGGGCCTTCCGGCCGCCGACGCGGTGGCCGCCCTGCTGGGCTGACCCGGTGGCCACTCTGCTGGCCTGATCCGTGGCCGCCCTACCAGCTCACACGCACGCGCCCGACCCGACGGTGTCGGGCCGGGCGCCGTGCCGCAGCGACGGGGCTCAGTGGCAGAGCCGGTCGATCTCCTGCTGGAACCGGTCCATCGGATTCGCCTCGGCGGGGCCGAGCAGGTAGGTCTTCAGCTCCCGGCGGGCCTCGGTCATCGGGTCGTCACCAGCCCGGGTGACCGACACGATCTTCTCCAGCTCGCCGCAGTCCTTGGAGAGCAGGTACGCGGCCCGCGCAGTCGGGTACTCGCGGCGGAAGTCGTCCTCGGACAGGCCGGCCGGGTTGGCCACCACGTACGGCCGCTGGCTCTGCACGAAGTCGGACACCACACTGGACACGTCGCTGATCAGCAGGTCGGTCTGGTTGAAGCAGTCGAACAGCGCCGGCGTGCGGCCGGTGACCACCAGGTGCTCGGTGCCGTCCAGCGAGGACGCGTCCGGGTTGCCGCCGGCCGCGCGGATCGCCGTGACGACCCGGTCGTGCACTGCCTTCGCCGCCCTGGACCGCGAACCGGTGAGCGGGTGCGGCTTGTAGATCAGGCGGACCCGCGGATTCGTGGCGAGCAGTCCCTTGACGATCCGCTCACCCATCAGCACCAGCGAGGTGTGGTACGGGTCGTCGTCGAGCCAACCCTCCCAGGTGGGCGCGTAGAGCACAGTGAACGGCCGGTCCACCGACTCGGCGCCGAAGGTGTGCACCCCGGCGAGCTGCGGCCGACCGATCTCGACGATGTCCGAGTCGAGCACTCCCACGCCGGCCCGCGCGTAGCGCTCCCGGCCGGCCAGGCCGGCGACCCAGACCTCGTCGTACACCTTGCTGTAGGGGTTGACGCTGGCCTGCTTGTCGCTGTCGCCGTGCCCGACGAAGACGTGCTTCGTGCCCGGCTCGCGGAGCATGTGGATGTTCGCGCCCACGTTCGCGGCGTAGAGCGCCGCACGGATGCCGCCGAGGTCGAGGTTCATGAAGTCGACGCCGGCCGGTACGCAGATCACCGGCAGCCGGGTGTCGGCCAGTTCCAGGAACGCCTCCCGGCTGCGCATCAGCACCACCGCGCGCTGCTGGAGCGCCTCGGCCGGGGCGAGCCACATGTTCGCCTGGTAGACGTCCTTGGCCGGGCCGGCGAAGTAGAGCGCCACCTCCGGCCGGTAGTTGTCCAGCCAGCGCTGGACCGCCGGCAGCAACGGGCCCTGCCCGGCGCCCCGACCCCGCAGCCAGGTCAGCGCGATGATGGCGCCCACCAGACCGGTCGCCACGACCGCCACCGCGCCGGCCACGAAGAACGGCGTCGGATCGTGCTGCACCGCGGCGGCCACGCCGGCCGGCACCAGCAGCAGGTTGAGCAGGGGCATCCGGTCACCGGCGACCGCCGCTGCCCAGGCGGGCGGCTGGGGGGCGCTGGACAGTGGACCCAGCTCGATGTTGCGCACCATGGCGGAGAGCGGGTTACGACGCTCGATCATGGTGGAGAGCGCACCGGCGAAGACCGACACGACCCAGACCGCGGCCGGCAGCACCAGCAGGAGGGTCAGCTCGCCGCCGCTGAGGCGTACCTCGGCGACGACCAGCAACACGGCGGCGAGGTCGCGGGTCAGTTGCCGGTACGACCAGTGCAGGCCCACCTTCTCCAACAGCAGTTGCGATGGCGGTGACCAGCGGGCGACGGCGAACTCGCCGAGAATGGCGGCCAACCCGGCGACGGCGAACAGGCCGACCCAACCGAATACGCCACCGACGAGCATGACCAGGTAGGCCAGTACCAGTAGCGCACTCTGGGCGGCCACCCCGAGGCGTCCTGTCAACGTGCCGAACAACGAATTTCGCTCCCTACTAGATCGGTTACGGGCAGGGCCTGGATTCGTCACGGCATAACCCGACGAGGACAAACTGAGGCGTCGCGCCCGGCTCGCCGCCCATCACCTTGAGTGACTGTTGCGGAACTGGACAGCTGTCGACAGCTGGCAGCCTCAACCCATGTCTGAACTCCCGCATTACAGCCCGCACGGCGGTGACCACATCCCCTACGTGCCGCTCGTGCACCTATGACCTTAACGCGAGGGGACATCGGGACGCCGCTCAGGTATCAATGCCCTTTCCGGTCAGAAACTCGGTAGCCGTACGGTCCGGCGCGCCTCGCCACGCGCTGTGCACGAGGGGTGGGTGCCAGACCTCATCCGCGACGGAAACAGGTCATCGCTCCCGGCCGCTTGCGGGTGGCGAACTGCTGGAAACCCAGCTGCGGAGCCAGGTCCCGGGCCACCTGGTTGCCCGAATAGACGCAGATGGTGGTGACATTGAGCCGCTCGATCGCGCCGGCCAACTCAGGGACCGGCGCGAGCTCCGGCTTGCCGTTGGCGAGCGCCACCAACTTCAGCCGGTCCTGGGCGAACGGCGAGTCGATGCCGTAGTCGGGCAGGTAACGGTCGTTGGGGCTGACCACCCGCATCCTGCTGGTCACCATCGGGGCGGTGTGCATGAGGGTGGACGGGGCCAGCACCACGCCGTCGGGCCGGTCGAGCCGCGTCATCCAGAAGACGATCAACTTGCGCTGCTGGGGCAGCTTCCACACCGGCTGCTCGTGCACCGTCACATAGCTCTTCGGCGACCACATGGGCGTGCCGAGGACGGCGAAGCCAGCGACCAGTGCCACAGCGATCGCGGCGCTCCCGAACGCCCGCAGGCGCGGCAGGTCGACGGTGCAGAGGATGCCGATCACCGCCGGGAGGGCGAACATCCACGGCATCCGCCAGAGCACGACGCCGATGCCGGTCAGGCTGTTGAGCGCCTCGAGGACACCGGGGAAGAGCAGCACGCTCATCGCCAGTGTGCTGCCCGCGACGAGCAGTTGGGGCGTCCGCCGACGAGTGACCAGGGGGCCGAGCCACAGGGCCAGGCCACCGATCACGCCGAGCACACCGAACAGGATGGTCCGCCGGTAGGTGACCTCAGCGTCGTAGAAGGCCGCGGCGGCGTTCTCGGTGATGGGGCCGGCGTTGAGCCGCGACCAGACCGTCGCGCCGAGGGGGTAGACCAGCGCGGCCGCCCCGGCCAGGATCGCGTCCCGCCAACGGCCGACCAGCATCATCGCGAACACCGCGCCGCCGACCAGCAGCGGAAGGACGATCGCGGAGGTGGTGGAGAGGCCGGTGGCCACGATGGAGAGCGCTGCGATGAGGATCAGCCCTCGGCGGGAACGCGAGTCGAACCACTCGGTCAGGTAGACCCACATCAGCGGAACGACCGCCGCCACGAACATGGTCTTGCCCTGGTGCAGCCTGGTCAGGTGGAAGGTGCCGAGGGCAGCGTCCTCGCCGGCGACCAAATAGAGGTAGGCCACAGCGACGCTGAAGGCGAGCACGGCGCGGCGCGGCGCCCAGCGCTGCACCAGCCGCCACAGGGCGAGCACCGCCAGGACAGACATGACCGGCGTCACGATGAACCACGTGGCGGAGGCGGCGTGCAGGTGGAAGACGTGGGCAAAGGCGCCGTAGAAGACCTCGATCGAGGGCACAGGCGGCTGGGAGTTCATCGCCGGTGCGACGCCGTCGGTGAACAGGAAGTCCCGCAGCGGCACCTCGTCGCGTTCGGCCACCCAGACCGACTTACCGAGGAAGAAGGCGTCGTCGACTGAGTTGCGCGCGAAGAAGAGCCCCGAGATCGCGGCCAGGACAGCAACGATCACCGCGTACGCCGACGAGAGCGGGGTCGCGGCGGCCGCCGGGGCCTCGCCGGCCGGGGTGGCGAGCCAGCGACGTCGGACGAGGAACATGGCCCCCGCCGCGGCGACAGCGCCGAAGCCACCGGGGATCCACCAGGGGATTCCGTCCCCGACGCCGTCGTTGACGGTGGTCAGTCCCGCCGTGACCGCGGCGACCGTGCCCGCGCCGAGCACCACTGCGAACAGCGGACGCGGATACGTCGGGGCGGCGCCCTCGACGACCTCCTGATCAGCAGGACCACCAGCGGCGGAAGACGTACGGCCCCGGCGGCGGCGCCACAGCCAACCCGCGAGCACCACCAGGCAGCCGCCGACCCAGATCAGGAACGTCGCCGACGGCGCCAGGCCGAACAGGAAGGCCAGGTGGTAGAGAACGGTCCAGAGCGCGAACGCCACCACGGCGCCATCGGTGAGCAGCACCGGGGCGGCCGCGACCAGCGCGCGGACCCGGGCCGTCGGGGCCCGGCCGGTGCCGTTGGAGGGCTGGGGAGCCTGGTCGGACCTCGGTGCTGGGTCCGAACCGGTGGGCGCGACGGCGATGCTGTCGACGTTGGCCACGGGTGTCCTTCTCATCTGGGGAGCAGGGCGGGCTTCGGCACGGTTACGGCCGGGTGTCAATGGGGCAGCGTAGCGGAGACCGGTAGCCGAACCATTTTCCGTGTGGTGGGTGTCGCGGGCGTGGTCAGCCGGAGACCGGGGCCGCCCGGGGACGGGGCAGCGCGCTGTCGGCGCCCAGCCCGGCCGCCACTGATTCGACAAGATTGTCGAGGTAGCCGTCGGTGAGTGGGAGACGGGCGATGGCGAGCCGCCAGTAGAGCGGCCCCACGATGAGGTCGACGGCGGCGTCCAGCTCCGTGTCGGCGGGCAGTTCGCCACGTTGTACGGCCCGGGTGACCAGGTGACCGCCGATCTCCTGCTGCCGGGCGTGCAGCACCTGACGCAGTGTCGCGTCGATGCTGGGGTTGCGCGCCGCCTCGGCCAGGAGATCCGGGATGATCTGCGACGCCAGTGGGTGGCGCAGCGCGTGCGCCACCGCCTGGAACAGCAGCGCGAGGTCACCGCGCAGCGTGCCGGTGTCCAGTGCGGGGAGCTTGCCGTGTGCCGCAGCGGCGACGACCTCCAGCACCAGGTCGAGCTTCGAGCTCCACCGTCGGTAGATCGCCGTCTTGCTGACGCCGGCCCGCCGGGCCACCGCCTCGATGGAGAGCCGGCCGTAGCCGACCGCGGCGAGCTCCTGCATCAGTGCCCGGCGGATCGCCGTGGTGATCTCGTCACGCAGCACCGCGGCGCCGGCCGGCGCCCGCCTCTTTTCGGTGGTCATCGAGGGTTCTTATCGCAGGTCACGCCGGACAGCGTAGCGCAACGACGGTACGGTTGCGTCCCGACGTGTTTCGGACTACTGTCCTCGCAGCGACGAGGCGGCGCCCCGCGCAAATTTCCCACTAGGATTCGATCGTCGCGAGCAACCCCCGTCTGCACGAAAGATCGGAGCGCCATTTCCATGGCCACCACCGCGCTGGTCGACCCCGACACGGGCCTGACCCAGGCGCAGCTGGCCGCTCGGCACGGGCTACGGGTCGCCGGTGAGCGACCCAGCCTCGTCGAGTACAGCCGCCGACTCTGGACCTACCGGCACTTCATCGCCGCGTACGCCAACGCCAAGCTCGTCGCCTCGTACAGCAACGCCAAGCTGGGTCAGCTCTGGCAGGTGCTCACCCCGCTGACCAACGCGGCGGTCTACTACCTGATCTTCGGGGTGGTGCTCGCACAGAACAGCATCCCGAACTTCATCGCCTACCTGACCACCGGGTTGTTCATCTTCAACTTCACCCAGAGCGCGGTCCTGGCCGGCACCCAGTCGATCAGCAGCAACCTCGGGCTGATCCGGGCGCTGCACTTCCCCCGGGCCAGCCTGCCGCTGTCCACCACGATCACCCAGTTCCAGCAACTGCTGGCCTCGATGGTGGTGCTGGTCGGCATCGTGCTGGTCACCGGCGAGCCGCTCACCTGGGAGTGGCTGCTGCTGGTGCCGGCGCTGCTGCTGCAGGCGGTGTTCAACGCCGGCGTGGTGCTGCTGGTGGCCCGGCTGGGCGCCAAGTCGAGCGACCTGAAGCAGGTCATGCCGTTCATCATGCGGACCTGGATGTACGGCTCCGGCGTCCTCTACAGCGTCAGCCTCTTCGACCGGCTGCCCGGCTGGGCGACGACCCTTGTGCAGTACAACCCGCTGCTTGTCTACATCGAGCTGGCGCGGTACGCGCTGCTCGAGGAGGCGCCGCTGCTCAACGAGTCGCTGGCCCAGCTCTGGCTGGTCGGCGCCGGTTGGGCGCTGGTCGCCGGCATCGGCGGTTTCATCTACTTCTGGCGCGGCGAACAGGAGTACGGCCGTGGTTGATCACTTCGACGCCCCCACCGAGGCGAGCGCGACGATGACCCGCACTCAGGAGCGCATCCCGACAGTGGTCGTGGACGACGCGCACATCATCTACCGGGTGCACCAGGGCGCCGCCGGTGGCACCACGCCGGTGGCAGCGCTGCGCCGGCTGGTCAAGCGCACCCATGCGCCGAACGTCCGGGAGGTGCACGCGGTCAAGGGCATCTCCTTCACCGCGTACCGGGGCGAGGCGATCGGGCTGATCGGCAGCAACGGCTCCGGCAAGTCCACAATTCTGCGGGCCATCGCCGGTCTGCTGCCGGTGAACCGGGGCGCCATCCACACCCAGGGGCAGCCGTCGCTGCTGGGCGTCAACGCCGCCCTGCTCAACGACCTCTCCGGCGAACGCAACGTCGTCCTCGGGTGCCTGGCCATGGGCATGCACCCCGACGACGTTGCCAAACAGGCCGCGGGGATCATCGACTTCTCCGGGATCAACGAGCGGGGTGACTTCGCCAGCCTGCCGATGCGGACGTACTCGTCGGGCATGGCGGCCCGGCTGCGGTTCTCCATCGCCGCCGCCAAGAAGCACGACGTGCTGCTCATCGACGAGGCGCTGGCCACCGGCGACAAGGGCTTCCGTAAGCGCAGCGAGCAGCGGGTGCGGGAGCTGCGGGAGGGCGCGGGAACGGTGTTCCTGGTCAGCCACCAGCTCTCCTCCGTACGGGACACCTGCGAACGGACGATCTGGCTGGAATCGGGCGTCATCCGGATGGATGGCCCCACCGACGAGGTCATCCGGGCGTACGAGGCGTACGCGAACAGCAAGTAGAGTTCCGCCGAACGTCCAGCGCCGACATGGCACCCGAGGACCGCGTCGCCCGCGTTGGGGCGACGCGGTCCGCGCGTTAAGGTTCATTCCGTCGCCGCTCGGGCGGAACCTTCCGTTAACGCATCCCTGAGAGTGAGGATCCGGCAATGACGCAGGACCAGACCCCTGGCCCGGACGCCGAAGCGGAGACCCCGACACCGTGGCGGCCCGCACGGACAGTGGCGGTGGTTCTGGCCGGCGGCACCGGGACCCGACTGGGCCTCGGCATCCCGAAGCAGCTGCTGAAGATCGCCGGTAAGCCGATCATCGAGCACACCCTGGCGGTCTTCGAGGCGGCACCGGAGATCGACGAGATCATCGTGCTGATGGCCACCGGCCACGTCGAGGACGCCCAGCAGATCGTCGAGAAGGCCGGCCTGCGCAAGGTCACCAAGGTGATCGAGGGCGGTGACACCCGCAACGCCACCACCCGGATCGCGCTGGACGCTGTCGGCCCGGAAGACTGCAACATCCTCTTCCACGACGCGGTGCGCCCGCTGCTCAGCGGCCGGATCGTGCGCGAGTGCGTCAACGCGCTCTGGAGCTACGACGCCGTGGACGTGGCGATCCCCTCCGCGGACACGATCATCCAGGTCGACGAGAACGACTGCATCACCGACATCCCGGTGCGCTCCCGGCTGCGCCGTGGTCAGACCCCGCAGGCGTTCCGCTCCCCCACGATCCGCGCGGCGTACCAGATCGCCGAGGACGACAGGGACTTCGCCGCCACCGACGACTGTGGCGTGGTTCTGCGCTACCTGCCCGGCACCCCGATCAAGGTGATCGACGGTTCGGACGAGAACATCAAGGTCACCCACCCGGTCGACGTGCACCTGGCGGACAAGCTCTTCCAGCTCGCCGCCGCGCAGGCGCCCCGACTCACCGACCACCGCAGCTACAGCGAGGAGCTGACCGGCCGGACCATCGTGGTGTTCGGCGGCAGCTACGGCATCGGCCACGAGTTGACCGAGCTGGCCCGGCGCTACGGCGCCCAGGTCTTCCCGTTCAGCCGTTCCAGCACGGGCACCCACGTGGAGCGGGCCGAGGACGTCGAGGCCGCGCTGACGACCGCCTTCGAGGCCACCGGCCGGATCGACCACGTGGTGGTCACCGCCGGCATCCTGGAGAAGGGCGCCCTCGCCGAGATGGACGAGGAGACCATGGACCGGCTGCTCCAGGTCAACTTCGTCGGCCCGGTGACCATCGCCCGCCAGGCCCTTCCGTACCTCCAGCAGACCAAGGGCCAGTTGCTGCTCTACACCTCGAGCTCCTACACCCGGGGCCGGGCCCGCTACGCGCTCTACTCGGCCACCAAGGCCGCCCTGGTCAACCTCACCCAGGCGCTCGCCGACGAGTGGGCCGACGTCGGCGTCCGCGTCAACTGCATCAACCCGGAGCGCACCGCCACCCCGATGCGGACGCGGGCCTTCGGCGAGGAGCCGGAGCACACCCTGCTCGCCGCGGAGGCCGTCGCCCAGTCGTCGCTGGACGTGCTGATCTCCGACCTGACCGGTCAGGTGATCGACGTACGCCGGGCGCCCGGCGACGGGCCCACGCCGAGCGTGCCGACGCAGTCCGGGTCGGGTCGGGTCGAGGCACCGGCCGGCGCGACGTCCACCAACTGACGTCGACGGCTGCGGAACCACGAACGGAGCGACATGCGCGGCGACCTGGTCCGAAAGCTGGCCGCCCGGTGCCTGACCACCGGGTTGGCGGTGCTGGCCTTTGTCGTGCTGGCGCTGACCGGCGCCACCGGCTGGGGGCTGGCGTTGGCGGTCGCCGCGCTGGCCGCCTCGGCCGCCGAGCAGCGGATCCGGCCCAGCGCCGACCTGGTGGCGGAGACCGCGTTGATCGCCGCGGCGATCCTGGTCGGTTACTCCCGGCGGCTGGACGACGGGCTCGACCTCGCGCTTGTCGCCACCGGGCTGGTCCTGCTGGGGCTGGTGCTGCTGGTGGGGCCGCTGCGCACCGCCGGTGCTCTGGAGATCCGGGCGGCCAACCTTCCGGTACGCGCCTGGACGCCACTGATCGCCGACCGGCTCGGCACAGCCCTGCTCGGGCTGCTCGCCGCCGTGGCGCTCGCCGCCGCGCTCGCCCTGCCGGCCGGTGTGGCGCTGGCCGCCAGCCTGCTGGTCGGCGCGGGCGCCGGTGCGGTCGCTCTGGACCTGGCCCGGCGACGGTTCCGCCCACGGTCCGGGGGCGGGTCGGTGGCCGCCGCGCTGCGCCGGCACCAGCCGGAATTCCTGCTCTACTTCTCCGCGCCTCCCGGCTCGGAATACCAGGTCACCATGTGGCTGCCGTACCTGCAACGGATCGGCCGGCCGTTCCTGGTCGTGCTGCGTGAGCCGGAGTTCCTGGCCCCGATCGCGGCGGCCACCGACGCGCCGGTGGTCTACTGCCCCACCCTCGGGGCGCTGGACGAGGCGTTGGTGCCGACCCTGCGGGCGGCGTTCTACGTCAACCACGGTGCGAAGAACAGCCACTGTGTCCGCTTCACCCAGCTCACCCACATCCAGCTGCACCACGGCGACAGCGACAAGGCGCCGAGCGCCAACCCGGTGTCGGGGATCTTCGACCGGATCTTCGTGGCCGGGCAGGCGGCGATCGACAGGTACGCCCGCGCCGGAGTGCAGATCCCGGCGGACAAGTTCGTGGTGGTGGGTCGCCCACAGGTCGAGTCGATCGACGTACGCCCGGAGCCCGCAAGAGGGTTGGCGCACCCGACCGTGCTCTACACGCCAACCTGGACCGGGCACAACGCCGACGCCGACTACTGCTCGCTGCCGGTGGCCGAAAGCCTGCTGCGCCGACTGTTGGAGCGCGGCGCGACGGTGATCCTGCGAGCCCACCCGTACACCGCGCAGAACCCGGCGTCGGCCCGCCAACTGGGCCGCCTGACCGAGCTGCTCGTCGCCGACCGGGCCCGCACCGGCCGCCAGCACGTGGTCGGCGCGTCGGCTCGGAAGCTGAGCCTGACCGAGTGCGTCAACTCCGCCGACGCGCTGGTCTCCGACGTGTCCGGCGTGATCTCGGACTTCCTCTACTCCGGCAAGCCGTACGCGGTCACCGACATGGGCGACGAGGGCGACCGGTTCGTGGAGCGGTTCCCGCTGGCCGGGTCGGGTTACGTGTTGCGTCGGGACATGTCCAACGTGGACGAGGTGCTGACCGCGCTGCTGGACACCGACCCGCTGGCCGAGGCCCGCTGGGCCACCCGCCGCCGCTACCTGGGCGACTTCCCGGCCGAGGCGTACGCCGAGGCGTTCCTGACCGCCGCCCGCCGGGAGCTGGCACCGGCTGAGACACTGGCCGCGTCCACACCGGCGTAGCCGCTCAGCGGTACGGGTCGAGCAGCGCCAGCACCGCCGCCGGGTCCTCCACGTGCGCGTTGTGCCCGAGACCGGGCAGCGTGGCTACCGGTACGCCGTACTCCTTGAGCTGTTCGTCGGTGACCATCGGATCGTTCTCCCCGCGCGCCAGCACCACCGGCACGTCGGTCGCCGCCAGCAGCCCGGCGAGGTCGGGCTCACCGACGGCGAAGGCGGTCGGGTCCATGGCGAGGCGCCACCGGCCGTCGACCTGACGCAGCCCGGCGTCCACCACCGGGTGGTCCGGCGGGACCAGGCCGGCCAGCCCGGAGACCCGCAGGTAGCGGCGAGCCGCCTCGGCCCGGGTGGCGAACCAGCTCACCGGCCGGACGGCGAGGTCGGCGGCGCGGGTCAGCTCGTCGGGTGACCAGACGGCCTTGATGCCCAGCCCGACCACGGCGTCCACGGGCGTACCGGCGGCGCGGGCGGCCAGCGCGAGGCCGACCACCCCGCCCAGCGAGTGCCCGAGCACGACGAGCCGGTCGCCGGGTGCCAGGCCGCGCGCTACCTGGTCGGCGAATCCCGCGAAGGTGTACGACTGAAGCGGTGCCGCCCAGCCATGGCCGGCGAGGTCCGGTGCCAGCCACCGCCCCGCCCAGCGCTGCTCCAGCAGCGGCGCCCACGGCAACCAGACGTCCCCGGTCGTGCCCATCCCGTGCAGGAGCAGCAGGACCCGCCCGCGACCGGCGTGACCACCCGATTCATCCACCACGGCCGCAGTCTCCCACGGTTCACGACCTGGTACGAGAGCCGTCATCCACACCGCACCCACCAAAGGTTGATCCATTGTAAAGTTCCGGGCCGGACGGAGAGAGTCACCTGTCGATTCCGTCCGGAGGGGAGCCACTGTGTACAGGATGTACAGGTTGGCGCTGGTCGCGGCACTGGCAGCCGTCACGCTCGGCGTACCGCACCGGGCGTCCGCGACGCCATCGGACGTGGCCGCACCAAACGGCGCAGCGCCCGCGGCGGCCGACCGGGTGCTGCGGGTCTACAACAACAACATCGAGAACCTGGTGGTGAACAACTCCGACGGGAGCTGCACCCGGATCTCCGGACCTGACCACCTGACCTCGATCCTGGTCGACGACGCCGGTCGCACGGGCACCAGCGGCGTGGTGGCACCCGACATCCTGATCGTGCAGCAGGTGCGCGGCACCGGCCAGGCCGAGGCGTACGCCGACCAGCTGTCGGCGAAGTTCGGCTACCCGGCGGGCAGCTACGGGGCGATCGTGGCGTGGAGTGACCCGGAGCCGTGGGGCAGCACGCACAAGTGCAGCTCGCAGTCGCTCGGCGACCTGAAGAAGAAGCAGACCAACGCCATCATCTGGAACAAGCGCACGCTCAACCTCGCCAGTGGCGACATCTCGAAGTACTGGAGCGCAGGCTGGCTCAGGCCGGGCACGGCGTACGCGAACGGCGCCGGGTGCACGCTGTACAAGCCGCCGAACAGCGACCCGGACAGCACCGACTATTACAAGTGGAAGCGGACCAGCGCGATCGCGGCGCGCTTCACCATCAAGGCGACCGGCACCAGCGTGTTCGCCGCGACGATGCACCTGCCGCAGGAGAATCGGCAGAACGCCTGCGCCGGCGACGGCGACCGGGGCATCGCCAACAGCGGCATCCACCTCGGTGCGGACGCGACCACGCTGTTGAACGCGTCGACGATCCGCGTGGTGGGCATCGACGCGAACCGCACCGGCATCGCCCCCGGCACGCTCAGCGGCTACGGCATGACCGGGTACGGATCGGCGGCCACCAACGGTTCCAGCAAGATCGACTACTTGTTCGTCAGGGGCGGTGTGCAGTCGTCCGCCGTCGACCACACTGTGGTCGGGACGAAGTCGAACCACAAGGCGTTGTACGGCTTCATCACCTACTGACCGCACAGCCGAAGACGCCGCGGGCGCCGGCCCCTTGTGGGGGACGGCGCCCGCGGCGGTCAGCGTGCCCGGGTCAGGCGGAGTAGCCCCGGCTGGTGATCCAGTTGGCCAGGTCGATCGTGGTGATCCAGTACGACGGGTCGGCCGGGTTCGCCGAGTCGGCGATCCGCACGGTGCGACCGTTGTCCTTGTAGCCCACGACGGCGATGTAGTGCCCGCCGCCGTAGGAGTGCCAGCCGCCGTCGGTGTCGGTGGCGTCCCCAACGACGTTGGCCACCACGCCGCGGCCGTCGGTGATGGCCTTCACCACGTCGGCCTGGAGGCGGTCCATCTGGGCCGGGCTGGGCGCGCCGGGGAACATCCGGGTCCGGTACGGGGAGCCCTTCACCTCGGCGTTGAGCACCCGGGTGGTGTCCTCGGCCGAGTTGGTGCCCATCTCGGTGGTGCCCAGCTTGGCGCCGAGCTGCTCCTGGGTGCGGTCGATGCCGGCGGCGCTGAGCGCGTTGCGGGTGGCCGCCGGACCGCAGTTGTAGTAGGTGTTCTGCGCCTCGTAGTCGTAGTCGAGCACCTTCGTCGCGGGCGGCTTCGGCGGCGTCGGCTTACGGGTCAGGTCCGGGTTGCTGCTGGCCTTGGCGGCGGGGGACGCGGCGCTGGTGGCCGGGGCGGCAGTGGTCGGGGCGGCGCTGGCCGAGGGGGACGCGTCCCGAGCCTCGCCGCGGGAGGCGGCGACGTCGCTGCGCATCTCGGCGACAGTGGTCGCGGTGCGCTGGCCGGCCGGGGCGTCGTCGGCAGTGGTGAGCAGGGCGCCGGTGGTGGTGGCGATCGCGAGGGCCGCGGCCGAGGCGGCCACGATCTGGTACGGGCGCTCGGTGGCGAGGCGGCGGAGCTGACGCTTCAGGGTGTGCTTCACGGGGTCCTCCACGGATCGGGGGGAGAGCGGCACACCGGGGCCGGACCGGTATCCGGGCAGGCGCCAGCGCGCGGACCGTGGTCCGCGGATGGTGAACCGCTCAGGGGAACGCCCGGCGCGGCCGGGCGGGGAAGGCGATGACCCGGGGGGTCAGCTCACCGTCACTGGACGAATGAGCGGGTGCATCGCCGCGCCGTGGAGGCAAGGGAACAACCGAGGGGTGGAAAGGTGCTGCACGAGGAGTTGACTCCTTCCGACACCGCCTACCGGGTTAGCTGACGGATTCGGGCGGGAAGATCGCCCTACCGCGGGCCGTGGCTCGCGGATTCACCCCGGACTTACTGGTGGGTCCCCGGTTCGTTGATCACGATTAAGCGGGTCGATGCGGCGTCGCCTCTTGCGATCGGTTACCGCATCGGACAGGACGACAGTACTGGCGGCTCCGCGCCCTGCCAAGCCAGGTTCACCTGCGTAAACCCCAATCGGTGAGACAATTTCTCCGCGTATTGCCGATGATGTGACTCGATGGGACAACCGGTTACGGCGACGCCTATGGGCGACAACCGGACAGGCCGCAGAGAATGCGACCAGAATCGCGGGAACAATCCCGCCGATCGCGTCGGACGTCCTAATTCACGATTGGGTGACCGGCCTCACATCACGGATTGGGCTCAACCCACCCGGGCCGGGCGCCACAGCGCCACGACGGCGGGACGCAGCGCCCCGGCCACGGTGCGGCGCGCGGGGACCACTGTCGGGCGGAGCCGGGCCGCCGCCGCGTACGCCTCCTCGGCGAGGGCACGAGCCGACTCCGCGGCCAACTCGGCGTCGCGCCAGGCGGCCCGCTCACTGTCGGCGGCCACCTGGTAGTCGGCCAGCCGCGCATCCCTGACCACCCGGCTGATCAGCACCTCCTGCTCGACCGGGTGTCGCCGGGGATCCCAGCAGCGCCGGTGCCCGAACACGTCGCCGAGCTGCGCCATGGTCAGGTCGCCCCGCCAGTACGCCGCCATCGCCGCCCGGTGCAGATAGCGTTCCCGGGCGGCGTACTCGGCGGGGGTGTGCGGGGTCTGCGGGGTGGGCAGCGCACCGGCGCCAGCGAAGCGACGCGCGGCGGTGTCCGCCTCGTCGTACCCGATCCAGGCCCGCTCCAGCTGCTCCTGAGCGGTCAGCCAGGCGGCGCGTCGCCTCCTGGCTGTGGTGGCCGCGCCGGCCGCGGCGACGGCCACCTCCTCGGCGTAGCGGCGCCTGTCGACAGCCTCGGCGGCGGCCAACTCCCGAGCAGTGGGCCCGGCCGGGAGCGGGTCGTCAGTGGGCCGGTTCCGTTCGGGGCGGGCGGCCAGCACGGTGAGCAGGCCCAGGGTCAGCAGGAACAGCGTCGACCAGATGGCGGCGGCCCGCGGCATCTCGGTCACGAACTGGTAGAAGACGACGGTCTCCATGGTCGGCACCTCGGGGAGAGAGCAGTGCGATGGGGAGCCACGCCGACCTGCGGGCCACTGTGGCCACGGGTCGGCGGGTCAGAGAGCGGGTGGGTCGACAGGGCGCGGTGACGGGACGGTCGTCCCGGTGGCTCAGCGCCCGGGTGGGGCCCGGGAAGCCCGACCGCTCGCGGCGTCGACGAGGGGCGGCAGGTCAGCCTTGGCCGCGCGGACCGGCAGTGCGTCGGCCACGATGGTGTTCTGATCGCCGGGGAGCGCCACCGGCGCGTCGATCGACCATGTCGGGATCGCCTCTTCGGCGGCCTGCGGCGCCACCGCCAGGGCCGGCCGGGCCGCTCGGGGTGACCCGGGGTGCCGGTAGGAGGCCGCCGGCGAGCCGGCGGCGACAGTGGCCGGCACCGCGCTCGACGTCGGCACCGGGCCGGGTGGTGGCGTGGCGGCCGTGGCCGGGCCTGCGCCGAGCGCCAGGGCCGCGACGACGGCGAGGCTGGTCAGCACCCGGGTCGCCCAGCGCGCCACCCACCACAGCGGACAGGTGAACGCGACCGGAAGCACGCCCCAACGCTACCGTCGCGCCGACCCGGGCGCACCGACCCCGGGCGTGTCGGATCACGCCGCGCCGACCCTGTTGACCAGGGTGGACGTTGTCAGCGCAGGTCGACGTACGTTGATCGTCCGCCGGCCTGACCGACCTCGTCGGCAGGTCCGTCGACCTCGCCGCGGGCGCTGCTTGCACTGTCACGTGCGTCGTCGTCGCCGCCCGCACGTTGTCGGGGCACGGGCGCCGGACGGGCCGCGCGGCGCGGCGCGAGCCGGCGCATCATCGGGGTTTCGACGAAGCGGTGCAGCAGCCCGGCGAGGATCAGGTTCACCGCCAGGAAGCCGAGCACCACGGCCGGGCCACGCCAGCCCGCGAAGCCGATCCCCCAGGTCCCGCTCCAGCGCAGCACGCTCGTCATCACCAGTACGTGCACCAGGTAGAAGGCGAACGACACCTCACCGAGCCAGACCAGCGGCCGGTACCGCCACGGCGAGCGCCGACCCCGCACGTCAGCGTCCGCGGCCGCGGTGATCACCAGGAGGTACGCGACAGCGAGCAGCGTGGTCCACAGCTCGGCGCGGATCCACTGCGCGGCCGCCACCCAGGTGACCACGAAGATGCCGCTGGCCACTGTCAGACCGGGGCCGCGCCAGAGCCCCCGACGCATCAACTCGGCCGCCACCGCGCCCAGCCAGAACTCCAGCGACCGCACCGGCGGGAAGATCTGGGTGAACCACCAGCGGCTCACCTCCGGCACCAACTCCTGCGCCGGCCAGAGCGCGAGGATCAGCAGCGGCAGCGCGACGATCAGCGCCCAGAGCAGCTTCGGTTTGGCCCGGCGCAGCAGTGGCAGCGCCAGCGGCAGACAGAGGTAGAAGAAGAACTCACAGGACAACGACCAGCTGACGGTGTTGATGCTGTAGAACCAGCCCGGACGGGGGTCCCACGCCTGCAACAGCAGCAGGTTCTCCAACGCCGCCGCCGGCAGGACCGGGTCGGCGAACCACCAGGCGACGGCAACCGTCGCCACAAACAGCACCAGGTGGTTCGGGTAGATCTTGGCGATCCGTCGCCGCCAGAAGGTACGCCGGGAGTCCCCCTCGCGGGCCGACCAGACCAGCACGAAACCGCTGAGGATGAAGAAGAACTGCACCCCGGAGAGACCGAGGGTGAACAGCGCGTCGACGACGGCCTTGTAGTCCGGCTCGGCAATGATCCGCATGGTGCCGGCGTGAAAGCCGAAGACCAGCAGAGCGGCGATCCACCGCAGCCCGGTCAGCGAGGGCAGCCGGGACAGGGTCGGCGCGGGCCGGGCGGCCGACGTCGCGGCGACGCTCGTCATGCCGGGATCCCGGCGCTCGGCAGGGTCACCAACACGGTCGTAGCCTCCTCGTCGCGGCGTCGGACGGCGCGACGGCGACGCCCACGACGACCCGGCAGGGCCGCACCGAGGCACCCTACCGGGTCAGTCCCGGGTGAACCGGACGCATCCCACCCGCCCCACGAGCCCGCGTTCCCCGGGCCGGAAACCGCCCACCGGCCCGGCGTTAACCTTCCGCTGGGCGGGAGTTCAGAGAGTCCACCATCGGCGGCAACGTCAGGTTCCGGGGCCGGCCACCCGGGTCGTCGAAGGTGGCGGACGTGGTCAATGAGCCGACGCACGCACCGCTGCTGAGCATCGTCGTGCCCGTGTACGGCGTCGAGGCGTACCTGTACCAGTGCCTCGAGTCGATCCGGTCCGACATCCCGGCGGGCGAGTCGGACGCGGTCGAGCTGATCGCCGTCGACGACGCCTCCCCGGACGGCTGCGGCGACATGCTCCGCTCGTACGCGGTCAGCCGCGACGGCGTACGTGTCGTGCACCTGAGCAGCAACGTGGGTCTGGGGCTGGCCCGCAACGCCGGGCTCGACGTGGCCACGGGCAGGTACGTCTGGTTCGTCGACAGCGACGACTGGTTGCCACCCGGCACGATCGCGGCGGTGCTGGACCGGCTTCGCCAGCACCAGCCCGACGTGCTGATGCTCGACCACCTGCGGGTGCACGAGGACGGCCGGCGGGAGGTCGACGCGAGCAGCCCGCTGCTGGGCGGGATCACCGGCGTGACCCGGTTGGCCGACCAGCCGCAGCTGCTGCGGGTGCAGCACACCGCCTGGAACAAGGTGGTCCGCCGGGACTTCATGGACGAGCTGGAGCTGCGGTTCTTCCCCGGCTGGTACGAGGACATCCCGTTCAGCCACCCCCTGCTGATCGGGGCCGAGAAGATCTCCGTGCTGGACCGGGTCTGCTACCTGTACCGCCAGGGCCGCCAGGGCGCGATCACCTCCACCCGCAGCGGCCGGCACTTCGACGCCTTCACCCAGTACGAGCGGCTGATGGACTGGGTCGCCCGGAAGCACCCTGACGAGCGGTTGCAGGCCGAGCTGTTCGAGTTGATGATCAGCCACTACCTGGTGGTGGTGGGCAACGATGGCCGGCTGCACCCACACCTGCGACGCGACTTCTTCCACCGGGCCGCCGCGCACTACCGTCGCTACCTGCCCACCGGTGGCTACCCGCTGCCCCCGGGCGTGACCGGGCTCAAGCACCGCCTCGTCGGGCGGGGTGACTGGGTGGCGTACTCGGCGCTGCGCCGGGCCCACCGGGTCGCTGGTCTCCTGCGTCGGTCCGCCCCGGTGGGTGGCGCCGAGGGCGGTTCGCTCGCCGCCGACGAGGACCCGGGGCGAGGGGCGAGCGCCGGGCCGACGCGCGAGGGTGGGCTCGCGCCGGAGCGGCGCGACGCGCTGGCCGTCGGCCGGTTGCCGTGACCGACCCCAGGGCGGAGCACACCGGGACCCGGGGCAGCTCCCGGCGCCCTGATTTCCCAGGTCGTCCGCCCGCCGGGTGGACGACGACAGCACCACCGCACCCCGGTGCGGGCGTACCTGAGCAGAGGTCGGAATGACAGCGACAATCAAGATCGGACCGCACGCGGTCGGTGCCGGGGAGCGACCGTTGGTGGTCGCCGAGATGTCCGGCAACCACAACGGCGATCTGAACCGGGCGCTGGCCATCGTCGACGCGGTGGCCGCGAGCGGGGCGCACGCGCTCAAGCTCCAGACGTACCGGCCGGACACCATCACCATCGACGTCGACACCCCGGCGTTTCGGATCTCCAGCGGGCACGAGCTGTGGGGCGGGGAGAACCTGTACCGCCTCTACGAACGCGCGCACACCCCGTACGAGTGGCACGCCCCGATCTTCGAGCGGGCCCGCGAGCGTGGCCTGACCGTCTTCTCGTCGCCGTTCGACGCGACAGCCGTGGAGCTGTTGGAGTCGCTGGACGCGCCCGCGTACAAGATCGCCTCGTCGGAACTGGTCGACCTGCCGCTGATCCGACTGGTGGCCAGCACCGGCAAGCCGATGGTGATCTCCACCGGGATGGCGACCGTCGCCGAGATCGACGCCGCCGTACGCACCGCCCGAGCCGGTGGCGCGGCGGGCATCGTCCTGCTGGCCTGCACCGCGTCCTACCCGGCGCCGCCGGCCGACAGCAACCTGCGCCGGTTGCCGGTGCTGGCCGGCGCGTTCGACGTGCCGGTCGGGCTCTCCGACCACACGCCCGGCATCGGGGTGGCGGTCGCCTCGGTGGCGCTCGGCGCCTGCTTCATCGAGAAGCACGTGACGCTGGACCGGGCCGACGGCGGCGTGGACTCGGACTTCTCCCTGAACCCGGCGGAGCTCACGGCCCTGGTCGCCGAGTCCGGCCGCGCGTACGAGGCGCTGGGCGGCACCGCTGTCGGACCGACCCCTGCGGAGCGGGAGGGGCTACGGTTCCGCCGGTCGCTCTTCGTGGTCGAGGATGTCCGGGCCGGCGATCCGGTGACCGCGCACAACGTCCGCTCGATCCGGCCGGCCGGCGGGCTGGCGCCCGTGGAGATCGACCGGGTCCTGGGCCGCACCTTCACCACCGACGTCCCCCGCGGCACCCCCCTGACCTGGAACCTGATCTAACCCGCCCCGCCCCGCGATCTTGCGTTTACTGTCCCGGCGAAAGGTGCGTAAGCCGCTATTCGCCGTCAGAAAGTGCAAGATCGCGGGGTGGGAGGGTCGGGGCGAAGCCGACGGTGACCACCAGGTCGTCCACCGCGAGGGTCCGCCAGATCGCCGATCCGCCGGCCGGCGAGCCCAGACCATGGCGCCGCCACCAGGCCATCACCGACACATCGGCCAACTTGCACCAGCATTCGGCCCGGGTCCAGCGGGCCCAGAAGTCAGCCGTGCCGAACCGGCGGGCCAGCGCCGGGGGCACCGGGGCGTCGGCGCGCTCCGCGTCGATGGCCACCCGCCAGCGGGGCGCCGGTGGGCCGTACCAGCCGACGCACCGTCCATCGTCGAGGTGACTGCGGGTCACCGCGTCGGCCATCGCGGCCGGCGACCCGATGCGCAGATGCTGCTCGGCGGCGGCGAGCAGCCCCGGCACCGGACGCGGCACGGCCGCCCCGCTGTGCCGTGCCGGTCGCACAGGCAGGGGAACCGGCCGCAGGTCAGATGGCGGCGGCACCGTCCACCACGATGACCTGGCCGTTGATGTTGGTGTGCTCGCGCAGCAGCATCCGCACGACCGGGGTGACCTCCACCGGCTCGGTCAGGTGACCGGTCGGGGTGCGGCGCACGATCTGGTCGAGCTGGGTCGGACCGAGCACGGCGGACATCTCCGAGGCGAAGAACCCTGGCGCGACCGAGTTGACAAGCATCCGGCCGCCCAGTTCGCGGGCGAGCGAGCGGGTGGCGGCGTCCATGCCGCCCTTGGTGGCCGAGTACGCGACGAGGCCGGGGAAACCGCGCTGCCCGCAGATCGAGGTGATGTTCACGATCCGCCCGCGCAGCCCCTTGGTGAGCATCCGGCGGATCACCAGCCGGGTCAGCTGCAGCGGGGCCGTCAGATTGGTCTCGATGATCCGGGCGATGTCGTCGGTTGCGGTGTGCGCGTGCAGAGAATCCTGCCCCATGGCGGCGTTGTTGACGATGCCGTCGATCGGGCCGAGGCGCTGCTCCACCTCGCGGACGAAGCTCTGCGCGGCGCGCAGGTCGGTGACGTCCACCGAGCCGACGTGCACCCGGTCCGGGTGCTCGGCGGCGAGCTTCTCCAACTCCGGGGTGACGGTGCGGGCGAAGGCGGCCACGCGTACGCCCGCGTCGAGCAGGTCGGTGACGATGGCCAGGCCCAGGCCACGGGAACCGCCGGAGACGAGGACCACGGAGCTGGGCGGGACGAGCTGGGTGTCGGCTGGCTCAGACATCGCTCTTCAGGGTCTCCTTGACGGGAATGTCGGTCAGGACGCGAATGCGGCGCGGCACCGCGTGCTCGGGGAGCCGGTCGGCGCACCAGCGGACCAGCGCTGCCTCGTCCGGCACACCGGTGTCGGCGCCGGACGGGTCGACGGCGGCGAGAACCACCTCGGCGACAACCATCCGCCCGAGCACCGGGGCGCGGCGGCCGGTCACCCGGGCCCAGGCGACCGCCGGATGACCGGCGAGCACGCCGCGCACCACGCCGGCGGAGACCTTGCTACCACCGACGTTGATCTCGTCGGAGTCACGTCGGCCGGTGATCAGCACCCGGCCGTCGAGCACCTGCACCCGGTCCCCGGTGCGGATCGGCCCGGCGAGACCGGCCCCGTGGTACGGGGAGGTGACCACCAGCTCGTCGTCGCGGACAGAGAGCGTCGGCCGGCCCGGGGTTTCCCGGTCCAGCCAGTCGACAGGGAACCCGGCTCGCCCGTCGTGCACCACAATGGACGCCCCCACTTCGGAGGACGCGTAGATCCAGGAGATCCGGGCCGTCGGGAAGACCTCCCGCAGTTGGTCCAGGATCGCCTGGTCCACCGGTTCCCCGCCGAGGGTGATCTGGCGCAACGGCACTCGGGCCAGCGCCTCGGCGTCGCGGTAGAGGGTGCGCCGCCAGAAGGTCGGGGTGCCGGAGGCCGCGTCCACCCCGTGGGTGGCCGCGACAGTCGGCCAGTCGTCCAACTCGTCGGGCTCGACCACCACCAGGTGCTGGCCGGGCTGGGTCAGCGACAGCGTGACGACCTGCCACCAGGCGTACGTGCCCGGGGCGTACGGGCAGAGCCAGGTCCGCTCAGGCTGGTCGGCCCGCACCGTGGTCAGCGTGTCGAGGGTGTGCCCGACCCGCTTCGGACGCCCGGTGGAGCCCGAGGTCAGCAGCCAGAGCCGGCCCGGCTCGGCGGCTCGCGGCCGGGCCGGTGCGCTCGGGTGCACGCCGTCGTCGTCGAGGACGCCGACTGTGAACCCGGCCTCCAGCAGCTCGGTGCGCAGCACCGCGTCGACCCGACCCGCTGTGCTGAGCAGCAGTTCGGTGCCGTGCACGGCGTGCTGCCGCGCCGCGGTGAGCGCGTGCACTGCGGAGCGGGCGAGCACCGCCGCCGGGTCGGGCAGGTTGGGGGTCGGCAGCGAACGCCAGGTCACCGCCGCGCCACCGATGACGAGCCGGTTGTCGACACCGGCTGGCTGCGGGCTGGCGGGGGTGGGGTGGCGCGACGTCGCGACAGTCACTGGTGTTGAAGCTCGACGAGGAAGTCGAGGACGTCCCCGACGGTGGCGATGCGACGCAGCCCGGGGGCGTCGAAGTTGAGCTCCTCCCCCGTCTCGTCCTCCACCCGCAGGGCCAGTTCGGAGAAGTCGAGCGACCGGAAGCCGATCTCCCGCAACTGCGCCGCGTCGTCTGCGGGCAGCTCCTTGTCCTGATTCTTCAGCACCTGAGCCATGAGGTCGCGGATCTGCGCGCGACTCAATTCGTTCATGCGTCGCAGTCTACAACCCAACGAATGCATATCTGATTTCCCGGTGGGCCCGGGTAAGGTGCCGGAACCCGATGTGAACAGCCAGGAAAGCGAGACGCGCGTGCTACGCGAAGCGACGACGGACGACGTTCATCTGATGTTGTCCTGGCGTAATCAGGAAACCAACCGGCAGGTCAGCAAGACCAGTCACGAGATCACCGCCGACGAGCATGACCGGTGGTGGGCGGCGGTCCGCGACGACCCGTCCCGGCGAGTGCTGGTGTACGTCCGCGACGACCGGCCCTGTGGTGTGGTCACCTTCTTCGACCTGCGGTTGGACGGCCCCCGCACCGGCGCGTGGGGCTTCTATCTCGACGCCGACGGGCTGGACGGGCGGGGCGAGACACTGCCCGCCTGGCTGGGGGTCATGCGGGAGGCCGTCGAGTACGCCTTCGACGGGCTGCACCTGGACCGACTCGACGGCGAGGTGCTCGGCCACAATACCGTCGTACGACAGATGAACCGACGTTTCCGATTCGTCGAGGGCACCCCGCGACAGGAGCTGTCCGGCGGCCGGGAAATCACCGTCATCCCGATTTCCCTGGCCCGGGAGGACCGCCGCCAACGCTGATTCTCGGATCCTTTCCGCAATAGACGGAAACGATTAACCGGCAGTGCTCCCGGTGGACATCCGCCGTTAACGAACAACGGTGTCCACCGGGATGCGGTGGGTCAGGCCCGCCGCCAGGCGGCCCAGTGCTGCTCCGGGTTGCCGCCGAGTCGGACGAAGCCGTACGCCGCGCCGTCCCAGTCGTCGACCTGCCCCGGTGCCCAGCGGGCGAACACGACCTGCGCCGCGGCCGGCGGCTGTTTGTCGCCGAACCACCGGACGTCGCTCCAGGTCACCTGGTGGCTGAGATTGAACCGGAGGACGTAGTGCACGCCCGTCGAGGCCCACACCCGCTCGCCGGGGCGTACGCCGACGTCGGCCACCCGGGGCGTCGGGGCGGTGCTCGCAGCAGTCGGTCGCACGATCCGTTGGTCGATCACCTGCATCGTGATGAGGTTGACCACCACGAGGGCACCGAGGACGGGCAGCCGCAGGCGGGGCAACCGGACCGTGGCGACGAGCAGCACGCAGCCGGCGATGCCGACCAGCGACCCGACCACCGGTCGTAGCTCCCGCCAGCCCCCGGTCAACGCCGCCAGGTCCGATGCGCTGAACCCGCCGTAGCGCAACCGGTGGCCCTGGCCGGCCACGTACGCGAGTCGGGCGGCGACCAGCGCGCCGCCACCGACCAGCAGCGCCACCGCGACCGCCGCCCGGTGCAGCACCACCCGCCACCCGGCGGTGAACAGCACCCCCAACCCGACCAGCAGCCAGAACGGTGCCAGCATCTGCACGTAGCGGCCGTAGATCGCGTCCAGCGGCTTGCCGGTGATGCCGGACAGGATCACCGACGCGCCGCCGGCCACCCCGACGGTCACCGCGAGCGCCACGCCCATCGTCCAGCGGGCCGCGTCGCCGTGCCGTGGACGCCACAGCTCGCGGACGGCACCGGCCCAGGCCACCCCGGCCGCTCCGAACGTGATCACGACGAGGTACCAGAGCTGGGTGGTGACCGCGGCGCTCACCCGGACCACGCCCTGGGCGGAGGCGACCGCGTCGAGGGTGCTGCCGCCGGGGGTGCTGCCGAGCAGGTAGACCTTGCCGCCGAGATGACGGATGGCGGCCTCGTTGACGAGCGCCATGGCGAGCACCGGCAGCAGCGCCGCGAGCACCACTGGCGGGCTGATCCGGCGGCGGACGAACAGCAGCAGGACCAACCCGGCGTGCACTGCCACGATCACCAGGCCGCGGGAGTGCAGCAGGTGGAACCCGCCGACGAGCAGGCCAACGGTGGCGGCGGCGAGCGGGCCGGGCCGGGTGATCCAGCGGTGCACGGCGAGCAGCCAGGCGACCACCAGCGGCGCCATCACCGCATCGATCATGGCGACGCCCGCGTAGAAGGCGGTGGCCGGCAGGGTCGCCGCCGCGACCGCGCCGAGCAGCGCGTACGAGCGGCGCAGCTGAAACAGGCGACGACCGAACAGGTACGCCAGCGGCAGCAGCGTCGAGTTCACCATCGCGTTGATCAGCTGGACGAACCGGTAGCTGTCGGTGAAATCCCGGTCCCCGAGGAACGCCGGCGAGATCAGCATCGGGTAGCCGACCCGGCGCAGCAGGTCGTTCTCGCTGCTGAAGCCCCCCGGACCGCCGGCCAACGCGCGGGCGGTGTTCAGGTAGCTGTCCTCGTCGGTGTGCGCGATCGGCAGCACGATGTGCCGGGACCACCACATGCGCCAGGCCACGCTGAGCACCCAACCGACGAGCAGCAGCAGCGGCACCAGCCAACGTCGGGCGGGCGGGCCGCTCGGCGTCTCGGCCACCACCGCCGGCCGTTCGGTCACGTCACTACCGGGTGCCATGAACGCCTCCAGAATTGCCGGCCGTACCGGGCCCGCGCTGATCCGACGGGCCTGCCGGCCGGCGTCGGTGACGCCCGCTGTGGCCCGTTCGCACCGAGCCGGTGTGGATGTCGGGTGAACGTGGGTACCGGCTGCGCGCCGGGCCGCCGGGTCGTTCGCGCGGTCACTGTAGCGGCCCGATCCGGCCAGGTCAGCCCACATCCGGGGCGGTCGGAAGTGTTCGCCTACGCGGTGTTCGGCATTCACGGGAGCAGAGGTTGTGGTTCACCCGCGAGCGCCGGGGAGTTAACCCGCCATGGCTAGCGTGTCACCCCGGTCGGCCGGCCCAGGGCCGCTCGTTCATCCACGAACACGGGAGCACCACATTGAGTGAGTTGAATGGATCGTCCATTCTGATCACCGGGGGAACGGGTTCCTTCGGCAGGACGTTCCTCCGGCACATCCTCAACGAGGCCGACCCCGCCCGCGTGGTGGTGTTCTCCCGCGACGAGCTCAAGCAGTACGAGCTGCGCCAGCAACTTGGCGACGACCCGCGGCTGCGCTGGTTCATCGGCGACATCCGGGACCGGCACCGCCTCACCCGGGCCATGCACGGCGTCGACCACGTGGTGCACGCCGCCGCGTTGAAGCAGGTGGACACCGCGGAGTACAACCCCTCGGAGTACATCGCCACCAACATCACCGGCTCACAGCACGTCGTCGACGCGGCGATCGAGGCCGGTGTCAAGAAGGTCATCGCCCTCTCCACCGACAAGGCGTCCAGCCCGATCAACCTGTACGGCGCGACGAAGCTGGTCGGCGACAAGCTGTTCGTCTCGGCCAACCACTACGCCGCCCAGCACCCCACCCGGTTCTCGGTGGTGCGCTACGGCAACGTGGTGGGCAGCCGCGGATCGGTGGTCCCGCTGTTCCGCCGGCTGGCCGCCGAGGGCAAAAGCCTGCCGATCACCGACAAGCGGATGACCCGCTTCTGGATCACCCTGGACCAGGCCGTGCAGTTCGTCATGGACTCGTTCGACCAGATGCAGGGCGGCGAGCTGTTCGTGCCGCGCATCCCGAGCATGCGCATCCTCGACCTGGTCGAGGCCGTGGCCCCGGACGCCACCACCCACGAGATCGGGATCCGGCCGGGCGAGAAGCTGCACGAGGAGATGATCGCCCCCGACGACAGCCGGCGGACGCTGCGCGCCGACGGCCGGTTCATCGTCCAGCCGACCATCGCCACCTGGGGCTACCAGGCGCCGGTCGACTGCGACCCGGTCCCGGACGGCTTCGCCTACCAGTCGGACACCAACGACGAGTGGCTCACCGTCGAGCAGTTGCGCGACATGCTCGGCATCAACGGATGACGGGGATGCTCCCGTACGGCCGGCAGTCGATCAGCGAGGACGACGTCGCAGCCGTCGCGGACGTGCTGCGCGGCGACTGGCTCACCACCGGTCCGCAGGTCGACGCCTTCGAGGCCGACCTCGCCCGGTGGACCGGCGGGGTCGGTGTCGCCGCCGTCTCCAACGGCACCGCGGCGCTGCACGTGGCGTACGCGGCGGCCGGGGTGGGGCCGGGCGACGAGGTGGTCGTCCCGCCGATGACGTTCGTGGCGACCGCCAGCAGCGCTGTCGCCCTCGGCGCGAAGATCGTGTTCGCCGACGTCGACGACGAGACGTTCTGCCTCGACCCGGCGGCGGCCGCCGCCGCCGTCACCTCGCGGACGACTGTCGTCGCCGCTGTCGACTACGCCGGCCACCCCGCCGACTACGACGCGCTGCGCAAGTCGGTCGAGGGCAGCGACGCGCTGCTGCTCGCCGACGCGGCGCACTCGATCGGCGGGACGTACCACGGTCGGCCAGTCGGTTCGCTCGCCGACCTGACCACGTTCTCGTTCTTCCCCACGAAGAACCTGACCACCGCCGAGGGCGGCGCCGTCGCGGCGCTGGACCCGGAGATCCTGAAGCGGGCCCGCCGGTTCCGTGGCGTCGGCGTGATCCGCGAACGCGACGACCTGCGTTTCCCGGACGAGGGCGGCTGGCACCAGGAGGTGCACGAGTTCGGGCTGAACTACCGACTGCCGGACGTGCTCTGCGCCCTGGGCCGCAGCCAACTGCGTCGGCTCGGCGAGTTCACGGCCCGCCGCAGCGCCCTGGTCGCCCGATACGACGAGGCGCTGGCCGACCTGGACGGCGTACTGCTGCCGAAGCGCAGGTCGTGGGCCGACCCGGCCTGGCACCTCTACCCGATCCGGGTGCTCGACGGACGACGCCGCGAGGTGTACGACCGGATGCGGACCGCCGGCATCGGTGTGCAGGTCAACTACATCCCGGTGCACTGGCACCCGGCCTTCGCCGACCTGGGCTACCGGCGCGGGTCCTGCCCGGTGGCCGAGTTGTTCTACTCCCAGCAGCTGTCGCTGCCGCTCTACCCGGGGCTCAGCGACGCCGACCAGGACCGCGTCATCGACGCGCTGACCGCCGCGCTACGAGGCGGCTCGGTGCGTCCCGCCGCCTGATGGGAACCTGATGCACCACGCCAACCACTTCTACGGCCACGCGCACGTACTGGCCCGGTACGCCGGCCTCGGCGACCGGCACCCACCCCGGATCAACGGGTACGTGCAGCACGGCTGGAACATCGGTGACGGCCTGGCCCCCGGCCACCCGTACGCCGAACGCACCCCCAGCCTGCTCTGGTCGGAGCAGACCCGCCGCCGGGCCTGGTCGGTGGGGCGACGCAACGTGGTCGTCATCGGCGCGCCGTTCAGCTACCTGTTGGCCATGCGACCCGAGGAACCATCTGTCGAAGAGCGGAAGGGCACGATCTGGTACCCGTTCCACGGCTGGGAGGGTCAGCACGTCAAGGGCGACCACCGCAAACTGATCGCCCTCATCCAGGACACCGAGCCCGGCCCGGTCACTGTCTGCCTCTACTGGCACGAGTACCGGATGCGCAACGTGCGCCGGCTCTACGAGCGCGCCGGGTTCCGGGTGATCTGCCACGGCTACCGGGGACACTGGTGGAAGGACACCGATCCGGAGTTCCTCGACCGACAGCTCACCGAGCTGCGCCGTCACCGCCGGGTAGCTTCCAACCGGCTGACCAGCGCGATCTTCTACGGCATCGCGGCCGGGTGCGAGCCGGCGGTCTACGGCGACCCGATGATCCTGTCCAACGAGGACCCGACCTTCGGCGGCACCGCTCGGATCCGACGGCAGTGGCCGCAGCTGCACGGCACCACCGTCGACCTGCCCACCGCTGTCGAGATCGCCCGCGCCGAGTTGGGTACCGACCACCGCTGCACGCCGGCCGAGCTCCGCGAACTGCTCGGTTGGGTGAACCTCCAGGAGGAAGAGGAAGACAGTGACGACTGAGACGGCACCCGCCGACCGGATCACCCTGCCGGGCGGCGAGATGCTGGCCTGGTCGGATCTGCCGCAGGAACGGCTGGCCAACGGTGGGCCGCTCGCCGCGCTGGCAGCCCGGTTGGTCCCGCCCGGCGCCCGGGTCCTGGTGGCCGGTCCACACGACCCGGCGCTGCTCGACCAGCTCACCCACGCCGAGGTCACCTGCCTGCTGCGCAGCCACCCGGACGCGGTGGCGCTGGCGCACCGGGCCGCCCGCGTGGTGGTGGGTGGTCCGGCCGGGCTGCCCGACGACGAGACGTACGACGTGGTGATCGCGGCTGCCGGGCTGGACCCGGTGGAGTCGGTGGAGGGCATTCGGCTCGGCTGGGACGGTGTGCTGGCGCGACTCGTCGCCGCGGTGCGACCGGGTGGCGCGTTGCTGCTGCGCCTGGACAACCCCCTGGGCCTGCACCGGCTGGTCGACACCACCCCCTGGTACGCCCGCCGCGACGACTCCTCCTGGGTGATCGGCGGCGTGCTGGACCGGGCCCACCCGGCCAACCGGGACCAACTGCGCGAGCGGCTCGGCGCGGCAGGGCTACGGCCGGCCGCGTGCTGGGCCGCGTACCCCGGTGTCAGCACCCCGACGGCGCTGCTGGACGCCGACCACCTCGACCGGGACGCGGGCTCCGGCCTGTTCGACGCGGTGCTGCACGGCGCCTGCGCCGGGGGTTTCACCAGCGCCACAGTGCTCCAGGACCCGGCCCGGCTCGCGGTGGACGCGCTGCACGCCGGGCGCGCCGCCGACCTCGCACCGGGCTGGCTGACCCTCGCCCACCGGCCCGCCGAACCCACGGACCCGACCACGCCGACCGTTGAGGCGGACCTGCCGGTGGCCCTGGTGCAGACCGGTCGTCCCGGGATCGGCGTGCTGGAGGTGCTGCACGGCCCCTCCGGTTGGTGCTGGGGACTCGTCCCGCCCACCGACGCGACGACGCCGGCCGTCGCGCCGTTCGCCAGCCGCGAGGCCGCGTACCGGGACGCCGACGCGCTGTCCGGACCGGTGCCGTCCGGCCGGCTGCTGCGTACGTTGCTGCTCGACGCGGCCCTGCGCCGCGACCTGGCCACAGTGCGCGCGCTGCTGCGGGGGTACGCGGGCTGGCTCGCCGACCAGGCCGACAGCGACGGCCGGATCGCCGGCGCGGCGGCGCTGGCCGGCACCGACAACGTGGTGGTCGACGGCGAGCGGTACGCGGTGCTCGACCCCAGCTGGCGGGCCACCGCCGAGCTGCCCGGCGACGTGGTGCTCGCCCGCGGGCTGTGGCGCTTCGCGGCGGGCCTGCTCACCGGCGGGTACGCCCACCCGTGGTCGTCCACTCTCGACATCGCGGGCCTGACAGTGGTGCTCGGCGGACTCGCCGGCCACGACCTCGACCGGGCGACAGTCAGCGAGGCGGTCGAGGTTGAGGCGGCCATCGCCGCCGCGCTGCACGGGCTGGACGGCGACGCCACTGTCGGCCTCGCCACCGAACTACAGGCCGTCGCGCCGACCGACCCGCCGCTCGGCGGGCACAGCTACCAGCAGCTACGCGAGGCGTGGCTGCGCCAGCGCGAGGAACTCACCCGCTTGACCGCGCTGACCGCGTGGACCGAGGAGTTGCTCACCTCGCGGGAACGGGCGCTACGCCGGGCCGAGACGACGATCGGCCTGCTCAGCGGGTCGCTCAGCTACCGGGTGGGTCGGCTCGCCATCACCCCGGCCCGGCTGGCCAAGCGTGGTGCCCGCGCGGCCAAGCGTCGGGCCACCGCGGTGCTGGCCCCGAAGCAGGAGGAGCAGCAGTGACCGGCATAGCGCCGCCCGGAACCGCCGCGGGGCCACGGATCGTCGGCATCGTGCAGGCCCGGATGGGTTCGTCCCGACTGCCCGGCAAGGTGCTCCGCCCGCTCGCCGGACGCTCCGTGCTGGGCCGGGTCGTCCGTGCCGCCCAGGACAGCGGCGTCCTGGCCGACCTGGTCGTCGCCACCAGCACCGACGCGGTCGACGACGCGGTGGCCGCCGAGTGCGCGCGGCTCGACGTACCGTGCCACCGCGGGCCGGTCGACGACGTGCTGGACCGGTTCGTGGGCGCCCTCGCGGCGCACCCGGGAGACGCCGTCATGCGGTTCACCGCCGACTGCCCCCTGCTCGACCCGGAGATCATCACAGTGGTCGCGTCGGTGTACCGGGCGGTCCCCGGGCTGGACTACGCCAGCACGTCGATCGCCCGGACCCTGCCCCGAGGGCTGGACGTCGAGATCATCCGCGCGGAGACGCTGCGCACGCTGGGCCGGCTCGCCACCGACCACCACCGGGTGCACGTGACCTCGTACGCGTACACCCATCCGGAGCTGTTCCGGGTGCTCGGGGTGACGCTCACCCCGGACCGCTCCGCGCTGCGGCTCACCCTCGACACCGAGCAGGACTGGGCGCTGGTCAGCGCGATCATCGACCACTTCGGTGACGTCAGCGTGCCGCTGGCCAAGCTCGCCGACTGGCTCGACGGTCAGCCCCGGCTGCGCGCACTCAACGCCGACGTACGACAGAAGCACCTGGAGGAGTCCTGAGCGCCCTGCGGGTCGGGTTCCGCTGCGACGCCGGACCACGGCGCGGCGTCGGCCACCTCGTCCGCTGCCTGGCGCTCGCCGAGGAGTTCCTCGCCCGGGGCGCCGACGTCACAGTGTTCGGCACCGTCGAACGGCTCGACTGGGCAACCGCGGAGCTGGCCGCGCGGGGCATCCCGCTACTCCCCGGCCCGGACTCGGCGACCGAACTGGTCGAGGCGGCCCGCCGACACCACCTGGACGTGCTGGTCCTCGACTCCTACGAACTGGACCCGGCCGGAGCCGGCGCCCTGCGCGCCGCCGGCGTCTACACCCTCGCCATCATCGACGGCGACAGCCGAGGCCAGGTCGCGGACCTC
This sequence comes from Micromonospora sp. NPDC048947, assembly GCF_040649495.1. Taxonomy (NCBI): domain Bacteria; kingdom Bacillati; phylum Actinomycetota; class Actinomycetes; order Micromonosporales; family Micromonosporaceae; genus Micromonospora; species Micromonospora sp. NPDC048947. Next base: position 134,400 of record NZ_JBEZFO010000003.1, on the reverse strand, counting down.
TACCTCGACCAGAACTTCGGGGCGGAACTGCCCAGGCTGGGGCCTGGAGCGGAACTGCCGGGGCTGAGGTCCGGGGCGGCCCTGCCCGGCCGGCTGCTCGCCGGGAGCGGATACGCCCTGCTGCGTGACACCGTGATCAGCGCCCGGCCGCCGGTCGCCCCACCCGCTGCGGCGGTCGGTCGCCCCCGGGTGCTGGCCTTCTTCGGCGGCACCGACGCGGTCGGCGCGGCCCCGGTCCTGACCCGGGTGCTGGCGGCCACCGGTCACCCGATGGACCTCACGGTCATCGTCGGGCGACCCGAGATCGAGGCGGAGGTCGACGATGTCGTCCCCGGCCGGGGGCAGACCATCAGACCGGTCCCGCCCACCACCTCGCTGCCGGCACTGATCACCGAAGCCGACCTGGTGGTGAGCGCCGCCGGCACGTCCACCTGGGAACTCTGCTGCCTCGGCGCACCCAGCGCACTGGTCTGCGTGGTCGACAACCAACGTGAGTCGTACACCCGGGTGGTGCGGCACGGCCTGGCCGCCGGCCTCGGCGAGCTGCCGGAGCTGACCGCCGCCGGCGTCGCCGGACGCGCCGCCCGCGCGACGGCGGCGCGGACCCTGCACGGGCTGCTCAGCTCGCCGCAGCGGCGCGCGACCCTCGCCGCGCGCGCCTGGTCCACCGTCGACGGGCAGGGCCGGGCGCGGGTGGTGGACGCGGTGTTCGACGCTGTCCGCGCCGCCACCGTCCCGGGCTGACCGCGCGGCAGGCCAAGATCACGCTCGATCCTGGAAACAGTCCCCACGAAGGCGCGGCAGGCCACTACATCCAGGATCAAGCACGATCTTGCCGGGAAGCAGCCGGCCCGCACGATTCACCGCTAGCACGGGTGTACGAAAGTGCTGCTAGGGTGGCCGTATGACGCAGGCCGCCTACCAGCCGTCGATGCTCGACCTGGCCGACGCCGGGCCGACCCTGGGGCCGCTGCCCGGCCAGATCCGCCGGCACCAGCTCAGCCGGGGCGCCTGGGTCGACCACCTCCCGGGCTGGGTGCGCGGCTCCGACACGGTCCTCGACACACTGCTCACCGAGGTGCCCTGGCGTGCCGAACGGCGCACCATGTTCGACTCCGAGGTCGACGTGCCCCGCCTGCTCTGCTGGTACGACGGCGCGAGACCACTCCCCCACCCCGTGCTCACCGCCGCGCGGGCCGCGCTCACCGGGCACTACGCGCCCGAGTTGGGCGAACCCTTCGTCACCGCCGGCATGTGCCTCTACCGGTCCGGGCGCGACAGCGTGGCCTGGCACGGCGACACCATCGGCCGCTCAGCGCACACCGACACGGTCGTCGCGATCGTGTCGTTCGGAGCACCCCGACCGCTGCTGCTGCGCCCACGCGGCGGTGGCGAGAGCCTGCGCTTCCCGGTGGGCCACGGCGACCTGATCGTGATGGGCGGCTCCTGCCAACGCACCTGGGAACACGCCATCCCCAAGACCACCCGCCCCGTGGGGCCCCGGGTGAGCGTCCAGTTCCGCCCCCACAACGTCGCCTGACTGTGGCCCCTGACTAGGGCGAAATCAGACGTTCGAGGCGGCGGCGGACCTCCTCGGCTGCGGGGTCGCCCACGTCCTCATAGATTCGCGCGGCCAGGCGCCACGCGGCAGCGGCAGCGTTCCGGTCACCCATCCCTTCCCGGGTGTCTCCGAGTCGGATGAGGGTCTCCGCCTCGTGATACCGGTCCGCGGAGTCGCGAAAGAGTGTGATCGCCTGCTCGTAGCAGTTGGCCGCGCGGTCGCGTTCACCAAGGCGGTCGTAGGCGAAGCCGAGGCTGTCCAGCGTCGCGGCCTGACCGTTGCGGTCGTCGGTCCGTCGTTGCTGGTGGAGGGCCTCGGTGCAGCTGGCGATGGCCTGGACGTAGTCGCCGGTGGTGGCGAGAAGCCAACCGACCGCGTTGAGCGTCCGGGCTTCGCCCGCGTGATTGCCGACCAGCCGGTAGAGCCGCAGTGCCTCGCGACCGTGTGCGAGCGCCTCGTCCAGCCGGCCGTCCAGGTAGCAGAGTTCGCAGTAGTTGTGCAGCGTCTGGGCCTGGCCGATCGGGTCGCCGAGACGTTCGTGCAGCTCAAGCGCGCGCTTGAGCCGGTACTCGGCAGTGGTGCGGTCGCCCAGTCGGATCAGCGCGCGGGAGACCAGGCGGTTGGCGACGGCCTGACCGGCGAGGTCGTCGATCTTCTCCGCGGCGCCCAGCGCGACCTCTTGGATGGCGAGTTGGTCCTGCCAGAGGCCGCGCGGCGCCACGAAGGTGGTCAGCGCCCACGCGATCTGCCAGGCGTACGTTTCGAAGCCGTTCTCGGCGGCCTGTCGGACCACCCGGACCAGCACCCGATGCTCCGCCGTGAACCAGGCGAGCGCGCCGTCGTGATCGGTCACCGGTCGCCTGGCGGGTACGGGCAGCGGCGGCATCGGCTCGATCGTGGGCCACTGCGGCTGGAGTAGCCGGGCGGCCGGATAGGCGGAGTGCAGGTAGTGGTCGTACAGGCGCTGTCGGGCTGCGACGTGTTCGTCGCCGCGCTCCGACGACTGTGCGAGCTCGGCCGCGTAGGCGCGCAGAAGATCGTGGAAGGCGAACCGACCGGGCGCGTGCTCCGCCAGCAGATGGAGCCGAGTCAGTTCCCGCAGGATCGGCGTGACGGCAGCGGCAGGCACACCGGCGAGCGCCGAGGCCGCAGTGGTGGTCAGGTCCGGGCCCGGATGCAGCCCCAGCAGGGTGAACAGCCGGGCCGCGTCCGCCCCCAGGGCCAAGAACGACCACGAGAAGACGCGCCGGACGTCGCCGTCGGCCAGGGCGTCCAGCCTCGCCTCGGCCGAGTGCAGTTCGGCGGCGATCGCGCTGAGCGGAAAGGTGGGATGGGTCGCGACGCGCGCCGCGACTATCGACAGTGCCAGCGGAAGCCGACCCGCGGCCTCGATGATGTCGGCCACCGCCACCGACTCGGAGGCGAGCCGGCTGGTCCCGAGACGTCTGGCGAGCAGGCTTCTCGACTCCTCCGCCGTGAGCACGTCCAGTGTCAACGGCGTGGCACATTCGGCGGCGATCAGGCCGCCCAGCCGGTCTCGGCTGGTGACGACGACCATGCAGCGGCCCGCACCGGGCAGCAGGGCGCGCACCTGGGCGGCGTCACGAGCGTTGTCGAGCACCAGGAGCATCCGCCGGGAGGCCAGCAGGCTGCGGTAGAGACCAGTCCGGGCCTCCATGTCGGAGGGTATCCGGGCGTGGGGCACGCCGAGCGCTTCGAGGAAGCCGGACAGGGCGTCGGGCGGGGACACCGCGCCAGCTTCGTCGTAACCGCGAAGGTTCACGTAGAGCTGGCCGTCCGGGAATCGGTCGGCAACCCGGTGCGCCCAGTGCAACGCCAGGGCGGTCTTGCCGACTCCGGCCATGCCGGACACCACAGAGATGGCGCCGCTCGTCGACCCCTCGGCCCCGCCACGCAGAAGCCCGTCGAGGCCCGCCAGCTCGGTGCTACGTCCAACGAACTCCGGCACCGCACGCGGCAGTTGCTCGGGGCGCTGGATGAGCGGCCCCATTCCCGTGTCCGGCGCCGGTCGGTCCGACCCCGTTGGCGGTTGCGCCGTCAGGCCCGGGCGGTGATGCAGGATGTCGTCGTACAGCGTGACGAGCTCGGGTGCGGGATCGAGGCCGGTCTCCTCGGCCAGCGTCTGTCGGGCCTGCCGGAAAGCATCCAGTGCGCCGGCCACGTCTCCGATGCGGTACAGGCCCACCATCAGCTGGCCCCACGCCCGCTGCCGCAGCGGGTACCGGTCGAGCAGGCCGCGCAGCCGGTGCACGACGTCGGCCGACGCGCCGAGGGCCAGCACCGCCTCGGCGTAGTCCTCCTCGACGAGCAGCCGGCGTTCCTCCAACTGCGCCACCCGCCGAGCCAGCGTCGAGCGCAGCGGCAGATCGGCCAGCGGTGCACCACGCCACAGGCGCACCGCGGCGGAGAGTTCGGCCTCGGCCCGGTCCAGGTCGGAGGTGGCGAGCGCCTCGCGGCCCCGCGCCGCCGCGGCGTCGAACAGGTCCACGTCCCGTTCGTCCGGGCCCACCCGAAGCAGGTAGCCGCCGGCCGCAGCGGTTATCCCGTCCCAGGTCGCCCCACCGCCCAGCGACCGCCGCAACCCGCGCACATAGGTGCGCAGGTTCGCGGCGGCCGACGCCGGCTCTTCGTCGCCCCACAGCATCGCGGCCAACTCGTTGGTGCCGACGACCTCATTCGGGCGCAGCAGCAGGGTCGCCAGCAGGAGACGCTGCTTCACCGAGCCCAGTGGAACCGGCTGGCCGTCGCGGTACACCCGGAACGGGCCAAGGAGTTCGAAACGCAACCAGGCACCTCACATGTGGGCGCTGCCATGTGCCGCCGCGCGTACAGCACCCGGACAAGCGGGCGAGTGGACGAGCTGTGCGTGAGTTGTGCGGCGGTTGTACCGGCCCCACCGTACCTTCTCCATGGGGGGACCCGGAGCGGTGAGGACGGTTCTACCGTCCTCACCGTCTCATCCAAGAGCACCAATCGCCAGGCCTGGTCGCACGCCGATGACGCGAGGCCAGACGGGACCGTTCGTCCACAGTGGCGCGAGGCCACCTCGCCTCGTCGCGCCAGGTCTGACACCGCCGGCCGGCGCAACGCCCCAGCACCGTTGCGCCCTCGTGAATCCCGACCAGAGGAGATACATGTCGCCGCACCGATCCACAGGCCGCGTCCTCAAGAGAGTCGCGGTGCCCGCCATCGGCGCGGCACTGGCCATCGGCATCAACGTCACCATCGCCACGCCGGCCGCGGCCAGCGGCTCTTACACGGGCCGGGCGTTCGTCCATGGCACCGGCGCGGTGTCTGACGACTTCGATGACGAAGGCGTCACCAACGTCACCACGCACCGCAACTCGAACGTCGCCTGTCTCTGGCAGACCATTCTCTGGGCGAATGGTTACCTGCCCTCGTCCGGGGTCGACGGTGTCTTCGGCGACCAGACCGATGCCGCGACGAGGAACTTCCAGCGGGACAAGGGCCTCTCAGCGGATGGCTCCGCAGGCCGGAACAGCTGGACGAAGGCCGGCGACAAGCTGGTGCAGCACGACAACCAGAACGGGTGGCTGTACGTGGTCTACCACGGGGCGACGGGATCCCGGAGCCCGTACGGCTCGCACCAATTCGTCCTACAGCGTTCGCCCGACGGGAACTACCGGTTCTACCCGCCGCAGGGCAGCGGCCCCTACTGGGCCGCCTACAACTCCCGCACCTGCTGACCTCGCCCAACCCGGCGGTCTGGCCAACCGAGCATCATCGCGAGTGGCCCGACCCCGCGTGGTGACCAGCGACCCGCACGGTAGGTCCGGACGCGACAGAACCGTTGTCCGCGGACCTACCGTGCGGTTCTCCGGCCTGATCGCCACTGCTCCAGCGGCGACCGGGCGCCGTACTAGAGGAGGCCGGCCAGTTTGTAGAGGACCAGGGAGCCGGCTACCGCGACGTTCAGGCTGTGGCCGTGGCCGACCATGGGAATCTCCACCGCCGCGTCCAACTGATCGAGCGCCTCGGGCGGGATGCCGGTCGCCTCGTGGCCCAGCAGCACCACGGTACGGCCCCGAGCGGCGGGCAGATCACCGAGCCGGACGGCCTCGTCGGCCAGTTCCACCCCGAGAATCCGGCTGCCGGCGGCCCGTTCGGCGGCCAGCCAGCGCAGCGGGCTGCCGACCCGGTGGACGCAGCCCGGCCGCCGTAGCGTGTTGCCTCGGGCCACGGCCTCGTCCACCCAGCGGAACGGTGGCACGGCGAGGCAGGCGCCGACCGCGTCGCACGTACGCAACAGGGTGCCCAGGTTCGCGCCGTGCAGCGGCCAGAGTGGCGCGGCGATCCGGTGACCCCAACAGCGGTGTGGCCGGGGACGGCGGACGGCCCGAAGCTCACGCCTCGGCCGGACCCGGATGGCGGCGCTCACGCCGCACCGGCGACTCCGCCGGACAGAGAAGAAATCATGTTGAGGGGCGCTTCGCGGTGCACCCGGACCCTCACCGACAACAGAGGGCACCACCATACCGCGCTGACGGACGCCCCACCCCGCATGATCGTGCTCGATCCAGGATCGAGTGGCATCACCGCGTCGGTGACACCACTACGTCCAGGATCGAGCACGATCTTCGACCGACCTGGCACGCCGGACATGACCGGGCGACGGCGCAGGTGGGCGGGTCAGTCGCGTTCGATCAGGTGGCCTACCACCGTCGGGCCGAGCATCACCGCGAAGCCGCTGCCGTCGCGGCGTGGGTCCGCGGCGGGCAGCTCCACCGGGTCGCCGGTGGCGGTCGCGCCGACCGGTCGCGGGCCCACCCAGGCGACGGCCACGTCCGTCTCACCCTTGAGGAAGCGGTGCGCGCGCACGCCGCCGGTCGCCCGGCCCTTCGCCGGGTACGCCTTGAACGGCGTCACCTTGACCGTCGCGCCGGTGGAGGTGACCACCATCGGCTCACCATGCCCCGGGTCGTCGGTGCGCACCGCGCCGAAGAACGCGACCCGCGCCCCGGCCGGCAGGTTGATGCCGGCCATACCGCCGCCCTTGAGGCCCTGCGGCCGGACCAACCCGGCGGGGAAGCGCAACAGCGACGCCTCCGAGGTGACGAAGGTCAGCGTCTCGGTGCCGTCGGTCAGCCAGGTCGCCCCGACCACCTCGTCACCATCGCGCAGACCGATCACCTCGAACTCGTCGGAGCGCACCGGCCACTCCGGTGAGCAGATCTTCACCGCGCCCTGCCGGGTGCCCAACGCCAGCCCCGGTGAGCCCTCCGCCTGCCCGCCCAGCGGGGCCAGGCCGACGACGGTCTCCCCCGCCGCCAACGGCACCAGCTCGGCCGCTGACATACCGCCACGCAGTGACACGGTGCCCGCCTGCTCGGGCAGCACCGGCAGCGGCAGGACGTCGACCTTGAACGCCCGACCGGCGCTGGTCAACAGCAGCACCCGACCTCGGGCGGTGGAGTGCGCGATGGCGCGTACCGTGTCGTGCTTGACCCGGCCGTTGCGGCGACGCCCCTCAGAGCTCTCCTCCGACTCGGCCGCAGTCCGGGCGACCAGCCCGGTCGCCGAGAGGATCACCTGACACGGGTCGTCGGCGACCTCCAGCGGGCCGGCCGGCGCGGACGCGGCCAGCACCTCCTTCAGGTCACCGTCGACAAGCGTCGTCCGACGTTCGGTGCCGAACTGCTTGACCACTGCCGCCAGCTCGTCGGAGACCACCTTCCGAAGCACCCGCTCGTCGTCGAGGATCTTGCTCAGCTCGGCGATCTCGGAACGCAGCCGCTCCTGCTCGGCCTCCAGCTCGATGCGGTCGAACTTGGTCAACCGGCGCAACGGAGTGTCCAGGATGTACGTGGCCTGGATGTCGGAGAGGCCGAACCGGCTCATCAGCCCGTCCTTCGCCGCCTGCGCGTCGTCGCTGCCCCGGATCAGCCGGACCACCTCGTCGATGTCCAACAACGCGATCAGTAGACCGTCGACCAGGTGCAGCCGCTCCTGACGCTTGCGCCGACGGTACGAGGTGCGCCGGGTGACCACCTCGTACCGGTGGGCCAGGAAGACCTCCAGCAGCGCCTTGAGGCCCAGCGTGCGCGGCTGCCCCTCGACAAGGACCAGGTTGTTGACGCCGAACGACTGCTCCAACGGGGTCAACCGGTAGAGGTCGGCGAGCAGCGCCTGCGGGTTGACCCCGACCTTGCACTCGACGACGAGCCGGGTGCCGCTCTCCCGGTCGGTGAGGTCCTTGACGTCCGCGATGCCGGTCAGCCGCTTGGTCTTGGTGACCTCGTTGGTGATCGCGGCGATGACCTTCTCCGCGCCGACGCCGTAGGGCAGCTCGACCACTGTGATCGCCTGACGGCCTCGGCTGCCCTCGATCGGGCCGATCTCCACCTTGCCGCGCATCCGCACCACGCCACGGCCGGTCTCGTACGCCCTGCGCACCTCGTCCAGGCCGAGCAGCACCCCACCGCTGGGCAGGTCCGGGCCGGGGACGAACTCCATGAGTTTGTCCAGGGTGGCGTCCGGGTGGTTGATCAGCCAGCGGGCCGCGGAGACGACCTCCGCCAGGTTGTGCGGGATCATGTTGGTGGCCATCCCGACCGCGATCCCGGACGCGCCGTTGACCAGCAGGTTGGGGAAGGCCGCCGGCAGCACTGTCGGCTGGGTCAGCGACCCGTCGTAGTTGGGCTCGACGTCGACGGTGTCCTCGCCCAGCTCACCGACGAGCAGCATGGCCTCGCGGGACATCCGCGCCTCGGTGTACCGCGAGGCGGCAGGGCCGTCGTCGGGGCTGCCGAAGTTGCCGTGCCCGTCGATGAGGGGCACGTTGAGGGAGAAGTCCTGCGCGAGGCGGACCATGGCGTCGTAGATCGCCGTGTCGCCGTGCGGATGGTACTTTCCCATTGTATCGCCGACAATTCGGGCAGACTTCACGTGCCCGCGGTCGGGGCGGTAGCCCTGCTCGTACATCGACCAGAGGATGCGCCGGTGCACCGGCTTGAGGCCGTCGCGGGCGTCGGGCAGGGCGCGGGAGTGGATGACCGAGAACGCGTACTCCAGGTAGGAGTCGGAGACCTCGGTGACCAGCGGGTTGTCGAAGACCCGCGCGCCGGCCTGGTCGAACGAGGAGAGGTCGACCTTGTTTTCCTTACGGCGTGCCATGACTCAGCTCTCCACTGGAACGGGAACGGAAGCGGCGCTCATGCGTCGATCGCATCCCGGTCGACGCGGTCGGCGGAGTCGATGAGCCAGTTGCGACGCGGCTCGACCTTCTCGCCCATCAGCAATTCGAGGATGCGTTCGGCGGCGTCGACGTCGTCGAGGGTGATCCGGCGGACGGCCCGGGTGGCCGGGTTCATCGTGGTGTCCCACAACTCGTCGGCGTCCATCTCACCGAGACCCTTGAAACGTGGGATGGGCGTGACGATCTGCTTGCCGGCCTTCTCCAGCTTGCGGACCGTCGTCTCCATCTCGGCCTGGGTGTAGGTGTAGACGGTCTGCGGGCTGCGCCCCTTGGTGGTGATCTTGTGTAGGGGCGGCATCGCGGCGTAGAGCCGACCCGCCTCGATCAGCGGCCGCATGTACCTGGCGAACAGGGTGATCAGCAGCGTCCGGATGTGCGCGCCGTCCACGTCGGCGTCGGCCATGATCAGCACACGGCCGTAGCGCAGCGCGGAGAGGTCGAAGGTGCGCCCCGAGCCAGCGCCGAGGACCTGCACGATGGCCGCGCACTCGGCATTGTCCAGAACCTGCTGGAGATTGGCCTTCTGCACATTGAGGATCTTGCCGCGGATCGGCAGCAGCGCCTGGTATTCCGAGGAACGGGCCATCCGGCTCGTACCCAGGGCGCTGTCACCCTCGACGATGAACAGCTCGCTACGGTCGATGCCGGTGGCCCGGCAGTCGACGAGCTTCGGCGGCATGGACGCGCCCTCCAGGGCCGTCTTGCGCCGGGCGGCGTCCTTCTGTTGCTTCTGGGTGAGTCGCACCCGGGCGGCGTCGACGATCTTCTGCAGGACAGTGCGCGCCTCGGCCTTGGTGCGCCGGTCCTCCAGCCAGGCCTTGATGTGCGCGTCGACCAGGGACTGGAGAACCTTGGTGATGCCGGTGGTGGAGAGCTCGTCCTTGGTCTGCGAGGTGAACTGCGGCTCGGGGATCCGCACGTGCACCACCGCCGTCATCCCCTCCAGGACGTCGTCAAGGGTGGGCGGCTCCTCCTTGGCCTTGAGCAGACCACGGGTGTTGCGGATCGCGTCGGCGAGCGCACGGACGAGGGCCCGCTCGAACCCCTTGCGGTGGGTGCCGCCGTGCGCGTTGCGGATGGTGTTGGTGAAGCACTCGACGGTGCGCTCGTAACCGGTGCCCCACCGGAACGCCACCTCGACCTCGGCACGCCGCTGCACGTTGGACTGCATGACGCCGTTGGCGTCGGCGGCGTTCTCCCGGTAGGTGCCCTCGCCGTTGACCAGCAGGGTGCCGGAGACCGGCCGGTCGCCGGCCGGGGCGAGGAACTCCACCATGTCGCTGAGCCCGTTGGGGTAGTGGAACCGCTCCTCGGCGGGAGTCTCGCCGGTCAGGTCGCGCAGCAGGTAGGTCACGCCGGGGACCAGGAACGCGGTGTTGCGGAGCTTCATCCGGACGGCGTCGACGTCGAGCGCAGCGCCGGTCTCGAAGTAACGGGCGTCGTGCCACCAGCGGATCGAGGTGCCGGTGCGCTGGCCGCGCTTCATGGCGCCGGTCACCTGGAGCCCCGGGCCGGCGGTGAAGAGGGCGTCCGGCCCGTCGCCGTCGAAGATGCCCGGGACGCCGTGCCGGAACGACATCGCGTGGACCTTGCCGGCCCGGCGGACGGTCACGTCGAAGCGGCGGGACAGCGCGTTGACAGCCGATGCGCCGACGCCGTGCAGACCCCCGGAGGTCTTGTAGCCGGAGCCGCCGAACTTGCCGCCGGCGTGCAGCCGGGTCAGCACCAACTCGACACCGGAGATGCCGGACTTGGCGTGCACGTCGGTGGGAATGCCCCGGCCGTCGTCGTCGACCTGCACCGAGCCGTCGGCGTGCAGGATCACCTCGACGTGGCTGGCGTGACCGGCGACACCCTCGTCGGTGGAGTTGTCGAGGATCTCGTTGACGAGGTGACCCACGCCACGGCTGTCGGTGGAACCGATGTACATGCCGGGCCGCTTGCGGACAGCGTCCAGCCCCTCAAGGTGGGTGAGGTCATCGGCCCCGTACAGGGTGTCAGGCTCTGCGGTCAACTGGTCGTACTCCCCGGTCTCGGCGGTGTGCTGCCGGTCACCGGCGACATCAGCCGGCGTGGCGCGCCGCAGCGAGCCTAGCCCGAGGCTAGGACAACCACTGGAGGACCTACGCGACCCGCCGCGCGCGCCCCTCCGGACGTGAGCCAACGAACAGCCGGCGGGTGATCACGGGACCACGCAGAGACAGCGTCACCGATATGCTCGCTCATGATCGCGGCCGGTTTGCGCGCGGGGTGCACGCCGTCCGGGTCGAGGAGATCAGGAGGCGGTCGAGATGGACGCGACGATCCACGACGCCCTGCAGCGCTCCCTCGGCACCTGGACCCGACGGTGGCTGCTGGTGGGCACCCTGGTGGCGGGGCTGCTGGCCGCCGTGGCGCTGGTCGCGGCGGCGGCTCCCGCCGACCGGAGCTTCACCGAACTCTCGCGCACTGTGCAGAGCCTGATGTCGGTCGCGACCCCGCTCTTCGGCATCCTGCTGGTGCATGACCTGCGCCGGTCGCCCGTCCGCCTTCCGGTCCTGCCCACAGTGCTTGCGGTGGGGTTGCCAGCGGTCGTCATCGGCGTGGCCGGTGTGCTGATCTGCGCCGCGACGCTGGCGCTCACCCCGGCCGATGTCGCCGACGACCCGTGGCGGTTCGCCGGGACGACCGCGGTGGGCGGTGTGCTGGTGCAGATCGCCGCCGGCCTGGTGGGCACCGGCCTGGGCCTGCTGCTGCGCTCGGTGGTGGTGGCGTTCCTGGCCACGATCATCCTGCCGCTGGGGCTGTTCACGCTGCTGGGTGCCGTGGACGCCCTCCGTCCGGCGCAGCCGTGGCTCACCCCGTTCGGCAGCGTGCGCAACCTGTTCTCGGGGCAGATGAGCGCGCTGCGGTGGGTGCAGTGGCTGTGCGTACTCCTGGTCTGGGGTGTCGGTCTGAACGCCGTGGGCACGGCCCTGCTGCACCGCCGCGACCGCCCGGCCGGTCACTGACTCTCCGCGCCGGCGGGCGCGGGTCGGTGGGTTCGGCAACCCGGAGCGCTGGTCCACTCTCGACGCCGTAGACCCTCCTGCCTACGTGCGCGTGTCGTTCGTCGAACGAATCTGTTACGGGCCATTGACGCCCGTCGCGCCGGGGTGATCTGATCGCGCTCTCAGAGAATCTTTCATCTTTCGATGGATGGGGGCCCCATGCCCAGGTTCCGGCGTACCGCGCTCGCCGCGGGACTAACGATCGCCATGGCCGCGTTGTCGACCGCCGTCGCGCTGCCCGCACCCGCGTCCGCCGCGTTACCCACCGCCGCGGTGGCACTCGGGGACAGCTTCATCAGCGGCGAGGGCGCCGGGGCGTACACCCCTGTCGTCGACGTCAACGGAGTCAGCCAGGGCTTCCCCGGTTGGACGGCGGCGAACAACAACGCGTACTTCTGCCACCGTTCGGCGAACGCCTCGCTCAACCAGGCCAACCTGCCGGGCATCCAGAACCGGTTCAACCTGGCCTGCTCCGGTGGACAGCCGCACGACATCGCCAACGCCTCCCAGGCGCGGACCAACGGTCGTACCGTCGCCTCGCAGCTGAGTCAGCTACGCGCCGTCGCGCAGACCCAGGACATCGACCTGGTGCTTGTCGGCCTCGGCTCCAACAACAGCTCCTTCACCTTCGGCAGCGTCGCGGAGAAGTGCGCCAACCGGTTCATCGCCGACGCCTGGACCGGCTGGTGGGAGTTCTGGGCGTACCTGAACGGGCCGGTCGAGCAGAAGCCGTGCAGCGACGCCGACCTGGCCACCGCCGCGCAGCTCAGCGCCGCGACCGCGGAGACCACAGCGGCCGTACGCCAGATCCTGACCACCCTCGATGAGGTGGACGCGGACGGGCAGCACCGGGTGGTGTTCCAGGACTACACGAACCCGCTGCCGCTGGACCTGAACCAGCAGTTCCACGAGGAGGACAGCCGGGACGACACCCGGGACAAGTTCCGTGACCTGGGGGCCGAGCGGTACGCGGCCGGATGCCCGATCCACCGGGCCAGCCTGGCGCCGGGGCACCGCTTCTCGCAGGGCCTGGGCAGCATCGTGAAGTCCACCCGGGACACTCTCGCCGCCGAGTTCCCCGCCGACGACCTGGTGTACCTGAGCGTGCAGCAGGCCTTCAACGGCGCCCGGCTCTGCGAGCAGACCAGCAGCCCGAGCGGTGCGCTGGCCACTCCGATCCGGCTTCAGGACGGCGCGACCGGCACCTTCGTCACCAGCCTCGCCGGTAAGGACAAGATCGCCATTCAGCGAATCGCCAACACCTGCGTCAGCTACTTCCAGACCTGCCAGGAGTCGTGGCACCCGAACGCCACCGGGCACCAGGTCCTCGGTCAGTGCCTGAGCGGCGCGGCCTCCACCAGCGCCCGTTCGGTGGCCTGTGTCCGGGCCAGCAACGGGGCGATCTCGGTCTCCTGACCGCAGCGTCCATCGGAGGGCTCCGCCGGTCGGCGGGGCCCTCCGTCGTGTCCGCGCACCGCGCGGCGCAGCCGCACAACGGCCGCCGAGCCGGTGGTCTGCTGCTACCCGGCGGTAACGTCAGGCCGTAGGCTGGGCCGATGAACGGGGATGCGGAGTACGCGCAGGAGTTCGTCGAGGTCGATGGCGGCCGGCTGGGTGTGCAGGTCTACCCGGAGCCGGCCGGAGCGCCGGGTGCGCCGATGGTCGTGATCTGGCCCGCGATGGGTGTCCGGGCCCGGTACTACCGGCCCTTCGCCGCCGCGCTACGCGCCGCCGGGCTGGGCGTGGTCGTGGCCGACCTGCGCGGCACCGGGGCGAGCACGCCCGCGCCGAGCCGGGCGGACCGGCACGGTTACGCCGAACTGGCCGACGACGTCGGCGCCGTCCTGGCCGCCCTCAAACCACGACTGGACGGACGCACCCGACTGCTTCTCGGGCACTCGCTCGGCGGGCAGGCCGCGCTGCTGCACCTCGCCCTGCACGGCGGCGACGAGGTGGACGGGCTGGCGCTGATCGCTGTCGGCATCCCGTACTGGCGGACCTACCCGGGCCGACGGGGCCTCGGCGTGCTGCCCTTCACCCAGGGGATCGCCGCCACCGCCGCGCTGTTCGGGGTCTGGCCGGGCTGGGGCTTCGGCGGTCGGCAGGCACGCGGCGTGATGCGCGATTGGGCCCACACCGCGCGGACCGGCCGATTTCCCCGGCTCGACGGTACGGACACCGAGGCGGCGGTCCGCGCGGTGCGGACCCCGGTGCTGGCAGTCAGTGTGGACGACGACCAGTTCACCCCGCACGAGACCATGGATCACCTCTGCGCGAAGCTCGCCGGCGCGCCGGTGACCCGGGAGCGGTACTCGGTGGCGCAGGCCGGTGCGACGTTGGACCACTTCACCTGGGTTCGCGCGAGCGTCCCGCTGGCACGGCGGATCGCCGGTTTCGCCGGCGACCTGCCGCCCCGCTGAGCCGTACCGACCGGTCGGCTCACTCGTCCTGGTCCAGCGGCACCAGTTCACCGTCGCGTTCCACCTGGATCTCGCCGTGCTCCTTGCGGGGCGCGACCTCTGCGGTGTTCCGGTGTGGGTCGTTGTCGGGGTGCATGAGCACCGCGTCTGTTTTGGGGGTCTTCTCCCGGCTCTCGTCCGGCTGCGACATCGCGTTCCCCTCTCGTCGGCGTCGCTCGGGATCTACCCGCCACCGGGCGAACGACTCCTGCCCGGGCCATGCCGACCCACCGACGCCACCGATGTCCGGTAACTACCCGCCACGAGCCGCATCGGCCCAGGCGGGGCGGGGTTAGCTGCCCGACCGGCGGGTAAGCCGCACCGCCCGACACGGCGGAAGGGGATCACATGTCCGAACGGCACACCGCACTGCGCTCGATGCACGATCTGGGCCTGGCGGCCTGGTTTGGCGGCTCCCTCATGGGTGCCTTCGGCGTCAACGGCGCAGCGGCGAAAATCAGCGACTCGACCCAGCGGCTCCCGGTCGCCTCGGCCGGATGGTCCAAGTGGACACCGGTCAACGCGGCCGCGATCGGCGCCCACCTCGCCGGCGCCGTCGGTGAGCTGGTGACCGAGAGCCCACGGGTGGCGGCCCAGTCCGGCGTGGGCCGGGCCAGCGCCATCAAGACCGCGTTGACCATCGGCGCGCTGGCGGTCACCGGCTACAGCCGGTTGGTCGGCATGCGGCTGGAGAAGGCGGGCGGTCCGTCGGTGAGCGGCGCCACCGAGCCGAATCACCAGACCCCGGCCAGCGTGGCCTCGTCACAGCGGCAGATGAAGCTGCTCCAGTGGGCCATTCCGGCGCTGACCGGGACCCTTGTGGTGGTCACCGCGTACATGGGTGAGCAGCAGAAGCCCGGCCAGGTGTTCCGCGGGATGCTCGGTCGCGCCGGTGGGATGAAGGGCGCCTCGAAGACCATGATCAAGATGGCGGGAACGAGCAACGGCAAGCGGCCGATGGCGATGGCCGGACGCTGAACGTCGGGCCGGCCGGCGTCCCGCCGCCACCTCGACGGCGAGGCGCTGGCCGGCCCTACGCGCGCACCGGAGCGACGACGGATCCCGCGCGCGGCGGCGTGCCGGCGACCTGTCGTACGCCGCACTCGGGCCGGCTGCCCCGGTCCGGGCAGGGCACATCGTCCGCCGGCGGCGGCGGACCGACGAGCGGGGTGGCCATGACGGCGCACAAGGGACGCAGCGGTGACAACGACCGGCTGGAGCCGGAGGCGACCAAGCCGTGGGGCACCAGCGACGGCTTCGACGCCGACGCGCCCTGGGGCACTGACGACGACTCACCGATGGACGAGGGCAGCGAGGAGACCGCGGTGCCCGAGGGGCGGCGCGGAGAGCGACGCGCGGGTGCTCCGGCGGGCCGGTCCGACCCGGCGGGACGACACGGCTTCGGGTCAGTGGAGCCGACCCGTACGACGATGGCCGGGCCGGGTGCCCCACCCGATCCCGCCCCCAGCGGTCGGAGCTTTCCCGACGACGCGGACATCGGCGAGTCGACCCAGGACGCCTTGCGCAGCCGGGGACGACGGTCCTGAGCGGACCGGTGCCCGGCCGGGCGGCCCGTGCCGCGATCAGCCGGTCGCCGGGACGGCCTGCTCGACGAGCATCGTCTCGGCGAGCACCTGCGCCAGCCTGGTGGCGTCGCGCTGGGCCTGCCCGGCGCAGCAGTTGTTGAACAGCACGTGCAGCTCGTCGGGGGCATCGGCGAACTCGGCCAGCAGCCCGGCCCAGTGCCGCAGCTCGTCCTCGGCGTACGCGTACCGGAACTTCTCCTGCTTGTCGCCCTCGCCCCAGGCGTCGCTGTGACCGTGGAACCGCACGATCGCCGGTTCCGCCGTCATGGTCAGGATCGGTGGCACCGACGACGGGTGCCCCTGCGGCATGTCGACGCAGACCACCGACAGGTCGTGGGCGCGGAGCAGGTCCAGAGTGTCCGCCGCGCCGTCGTCGTCCAACCAGGAGCCGTGCCGCAGCTCGACAGCGACCCGCCACGGCCGGCAGCGCTGCGCCAGCTCGACGATCCGGCGTTCGGCCGCAGGGCTGCGCACCAGCCACGGCGGGAACTGCAACATCACCACACCGAGCTTGCCGGCCGCCGCGATCGGGTCGAGGGCCGCGTGGAACCGGGCCCACAGCTCGTCGTACGCCGGCTCCGGCAGGTCTCGGCGGCGGATCCGGCTCGGACCGCTGGCCGGTCGCAGATCCCGGGGCAGCACGGCGACCGGTGTCGGGTGACCGGTGAAGAGGCTGAACGCCTTGACGTCGAAGGTGAAGTCGTCAGGTGTGGCGTCCACCCACCCCTGGGTCGTCTCCGGCACCGGTATGGCGTAGTAGGACGTGTCCACCTCGACCATCGGAAACTGGCTGGCGTAGAAGCCCAGTCGACGGGCCGGCGTGCTGGCCGAGCGTGGGTACCACCCGGAACGCAGCAGGGACTGGTCCGCCCAGGACGACGTGCCCACCTTAATCACACCCATGTCATCCAGTGGACCGCCACCGGCGCTGATCGGCAACCGCTGGCGGGTCGACCGGTGTCGTGCCCGCAAAGTGTCGGTGCCGCGCCCTACGGTGGCACCGGGTGGACATCAACGAAGGGTGGCGGCATGACCAGCACTGAGCAGCTCACCGGTGAGCGCACCGACCTCCTGCAGACACTCCGCAGGCACCGCGGTTTCCTCCTGCAGACGGTCGACGGGCTCACCGACGAGCAGGCGGCCAGCCGCCCCACCGTCAGCGGGCTCTGCCTCGGCGGCCTCATCAAGCACGTGTCCGGCGTCGAGCACCGGTGGATGCTCTTCGCCGTCGGCGGCGCGGAGGCGATGGGCCGCGAGGAGATCGACTGGGTCGGTCAGTTCCAGATGTTGCCGGGCGAGACCCTCGCCGGGCTGGTCGAGCGCTTCCAGGAGGTGGCCGCCCGGACCGACGAGTTGGCCGCCACCCTCGACCTGGACGCGGCGCACCCGCTGCCGCAGGCGCCCTGGTTCGAGGCGGGTGCGAGTTGGACGATCCGCCGGGTGCTGCTGCACCTGATCGCCGAGACGGCCCAGCACGCCGGGCACGCCGACATCCTGCGGGAGTCGATCGACGGCGCCAAGACCATGGGCTGACCCCGACACCGACCGTCGCCGGGCCGAGCGCCGCCGCACCGCCTCACCGCAGGCGGTGCCGGCGTTCGGTGGTCCGGTCTCTCGCGTAGGCGTCGGAGTGACCCCAACGGCCCGGGATGTCCAGCAGTTCCAGCCGACCGAACCCCTCCGGCACCGCCGGGTTCACCAACAGGTTGTCGCCGGTGGGTCGCAGGCCCAGCATGGTGCCGAGCAGCATCAGCAACGCTCCCGACGACCACGCCTGCGGGCGGCAACTCGTCGCCAACTGCACGGGGTAGGTCGTCAGGTTGCGCTCGTAGCCGGCGATCATTTCCGGCGCCGCGCCACCGAGCGTCTGCGCCATGTCGAAGATGCCGTCCGCGATCCGGGCCGCCTGCACGTCGAGGCGGTAGCGGCGCAACCCGGCTGCGATCAGCGCGTTGTCCGACGGCCACACCGCGCCCAGGTGCGTGCCCACCGGGTTGTACGTGCGCTGCCCCGTGGCGAACGTGCGTACTCCCCACCCGTTGAACAGTCGCGGCCCGACCAGGTGCCCGGCGACCGCCTCCGCCCGGTCGTCCGCGACGATCCCGCTCCACAGCAGATGCCCGATGTTGGAGGCCAGCGCGTCGACGGGTTCGCCGTACGGGTCGAGCGCCAACGCGTAGTACTCCCGGTGTGGTAGCCAGAAGTCAGTGTTGAAGCGCTCCTTCAGCGCTTCCGCCTCCCGTTCCAACCGGTCGGCGTACGCGGGGTCGCCCCAGAACTCCCGGGCCATCCGGGCGCCACGCCGCTTCGCGTCGTACGCGTAGCCCTGCAACTCGCAGGTGGCCCGGGGGAACGCGGGTTGCCGACCGTGGGCGTCGACGATGGCGTCCGGGGAGTCCTTCCAGCACTGGTTGATCGTGCCGTCGCGCTCGTTGCGGCGCTGGTAGCGCAGGTAGCCGTCCCCGGTCAGGTCGCCGTACTCGTCGATCCAGTCCAGCGCCATCCGGGCCGGGTGGCGCAGCTCGCGGACCAGGTCCGCGTCACCGGACCAGCGCTCGTACTCGTCGAGCAACACGACGAAGAGCGGTGTGGTGTCCGCCGCACCGTAGTAGAGCGCGCTCACCCGGTCGCTGAACACCCCCGTCTCGCCGTACCGGAGCTGGGCCAGGATCTTGCCGGGCTCCTCGTCCAACGCGTCGTCGAGTTGGCCGCCCTGCATGAGCGCCAGCATCCGTAGCGTCGCCGGAGCCAGTTCGGGGGTGAAGGCAACCGTCTGGAGGCAGGTGATGAGGGCGTCCCGGCCACACAACCCCATCGCCCACGGCAGACCACCGATGGGCACCCGCTCGCGGTATGACAGCGGCTGGTAGCGCAGCGCCGCCAGGTCCGCGAGGCTGCCCTGGTAGAGCTCCTCCAAACCCTTGCGTTCGGCCACCAGCTGCGGCGCCCGGTCAAGCCACTGCGCCAGGTCCTCGCGCATCCCCGTCCGTACGGTCTGCTGGTGCGACTGCAGGTCGGTGCGGAGATCCCGGCCCTCCGCGCCACCCATTGTCACGCTGACGTGCAGATCGGTCTCCCACTTCCCCTCGGGTTCGATCCGGATCCGGAACGTCATCCCCCGCTCGTCCACCTCGGCGGGGACGGTGCTGCGCACTGTGGTCTCGCGAACGAACCGGTCCCGCTGGTAGCGCAGCACGAGGCGGTGACGCGCCGAGTCGGCGGTGACCTCGACGGCCCGCTGCCGGAGCTGCCCGAGCTGCCCGACCTCGACGATGTCGGTGAAGTCGCTGGCCATCTCCACCCGGACGGTGAACTCGGCGGGCTGCGACGAGTGGTTGAGCACCGTGATGTTCTCGTGGAAGCAGTCGTGCACCGAGCGGTGCCTGATGATCGACACGTCGGCGTCGACGTAGTGGCTCGCCGCACCGGGGACCAGGAAGAACCGGGTTTCGAAGTAGGTGAGGTCGTCGCGGGAGAGCGCGTTGATCCGTTCACCGTCGATCCTGAGCACCCAGTGGGACAGGAATCTGGTGTCGTACGCGAAGAGTCCGGACGGAGCCTGCGGTTCGGCCTCGATGTCGCCCTGGGCGTCGCTGATGGCGAACACGTTGCCCGCGATGAGGTGCACCAGCTCCTGCTTCACGACCGCTCATCCCGAGCGGTCGTCTCGGGCCCAGCATGCCCGGCCCGGCCGGCCAGCGCGGCCCGGCCCAGCTCGCGCGGATGACGGGCGCCGTCCGGCCCGGGGAAGATCCGCCGCAGCAGCATCAGCAGTTGCATGTTGCCCTGCACGGTCAGCTCGTTGCGCAACAGGCCCGCACCCGGGTGCAGCCCGCCGCGGGCCATCCGGTCGAAGACCGCCCGGTCGGCCCGCACCACCAGCTCGGCGTCGTCGGCCGAGCGGGTCACCCGGACCTGCTGGTCGGCGATGGTCAGGTACCAGTGATTGGTGCTGCCGTCGTCGCGGACATCCAACCGCAGCGTCCCCGCTGTGGTCTCCGGCAGGTCGGGCCGCCGGCCGGTGTCCAGCTGTCGCAGGTACTGCTCCGCCGTCGCGCCCATCGGGTCCCCTCCCCACGGTTTCCCGCAGGATCACCCGCGTCGGGGTGAGCCCGGTTCACCCGGAACGGGTGAGGTGCCAGATCTGTCCTGGCCTCGGCTTGTTTGTTCTGGAACGAGGTGGGCAGCCCATGGTTCAGTCGAGACGGACGGGAGCAGCGGTATGCGCGCTCTGCGGTTGCGGGAGTGGAAGTCGGAACCGGAGTTGGTCGAGGTTCCCGATCCGACGCCGGGGCCGGGTCAGGTGGTGGTCCGGGTCGGCGGTGCCGGCGCCTGCCATTCCGACCTGCACCTCATGGACGAGTTCGAGCCCGGCACGATGCCCTGGAACCCACCGTTCACCCTCGGGCACGAGAACGCCGGCTGGGTGCACGCCCTCGGCGATGGGGTGACCGGGTTGTCCGTCGGCCAACCGGTCGCCGTCTTCGGCGCGTGGGGCTGCGGCACCTGCGCCCGATGCCGGGTCGGGGTCGACCCGTACTGCGAGAACCCGTCCGCTGCGCCGGTACCGAGCGGGGGCGGCGGGCTCGGACTGGACGGCGGCATGGCCGAGTTCGAACTGGTCCCGGACGCGCGGCACGTCGTGCCTCTTCCGGAGGGTCTGGATCCGGTGGATGCCGCACCGTTGACCGACGCGGGACTCACCCCGTACCACGCCATCCGGCGTTCCTGGCCGAAGCTGCCACCGGGCAGCACGGCCGTGGTGATCGGGGTCGGCGGGCTGGGGCATGTGGGTGTGCAGATCCTCAAGGCCACCACAGCCGCGCGCGTGGTCGCCGTGGACACCCGAGCTGAGGCGCTGCGGCTGGCCGAGGAATGCGGCGCCGAGCGCACCGTGACCGCCGGACCGACCGCCGCCGAGGAGATCCGGGACGCCACCGGGGGGCGGGGCGCCGACGTGGTGCTGGACTTCGTCGGCACGGACACCACCCTGGCGCTCGGCGTGGCGGCGGCCCGCACCGTTGGCGACCTGACCATCGTGGGGATCGGCGGAGGCAGCGTGGGGGTGTCGTTCTTCTCCGTGCCCTACGAGGTGAGCATCGCGACCACCTACTGGGGCAGCCGCCCCGAACTGGTGGAGGTGCTCGACCTGGGTGCCCGGGGCCTGGTCCGTCCGAAGACCACCACCTTCGCGCTGGACGACGCTCTGGACGCGTACCGCCAGATGCGCGACGGCACCCTGGAGGGCCGGGCGGTGATCGTGCCGTGACCCCGGCGTTCAGTCGGCCTCGATGAGGCCGCGCACGTAGGCGGCCTGGCCCACGTGTTGCAGGTCGTCGTCGACGATGCTGACCAACCTGACGCCGAGAGTGACCGGCGGGTCCCACGCCTCGTCGACCACACGGTCCAGGTCCGCCGTACCCAGGCCGGCCAGGAAGCTTCCGGTACGCGCCGCGACCGCCTGGTAGTAGTCGATCAGCGCCTGCGCGCTCTCCGGCCGCACCGCGGCGACCTGGGCGGGCGAGTGCCCGTAGCCGGTGTTGTCGGGGTCGGCGGCGAGCCCGAACCGACCCGCCCAGTCGCCGCTCACCCAGATCTGCTCGGCGTCGAGCAGGTCGGCGACGTGGTGGTCCTGCACCCGGGTGAGGTGCCAGACCAGCCAGCCGACCGAGTTGGCGCCCGGGAGGGGCTGGTAACGCAGTTGCTCGGGGCTGAGGCCGTCGACGGCCGCGCGGACGAGGTCGGGCAGCCGGTCGTACGCCTCGGTCAGCAGGTCATTCACGTCCACGGGTACGCCTTCCTGGTCGGTTCCCTCACAGGTACCGCCGGCCCCGGACGGGCAAACCTCGGCCGCTACGGTGATCGAATGGTCGCCGCGGTGGAGTTGTACCTGGACCCGGACGCCACCCGCCGGATCCGGGTGCTCTGGGACGCCCTGGAGGCCGAGGGCGTGCAGAGCATGCGCTCGCTGCTGGAGCAGCGCCACCGTCCGCACGTCTCGCTCATGGTGGCACCCCGGTTCGACAGGGAGCAGGTCGCCGAGGCGCTGAAAGGGACGGTGGTGGCCGCCCCGCTGCGGCTCGACTTCCAGTACGCGGGCCAGTTCGTCGGTCGGGTGCTCTGGCTCGGCCCGGCACCCACGCCGGAGTTGCTGGCGCACCACCGGCTGGTGCACGACCGGCTCGCCGCCGCCGGCATCGCCCTCGCCGAGCACTACCAGCCGGGGCGGTGGGTGCCGCACTGCACGCTCTCCATGCGGGTGCCGAACACGCTGATGGCCGCCGCGGTACGCCGCTGTCTGGAGGTGTTGCCGCTGGCCGCGACAGTGGTCGGCGCGGCGCTCACCGACCACGCGCGCGGCATCGCCTACCCGCTGCCTTGACCGCGCCTCGACCATCGAGGCGTAATGTCCGGTTTGGCGGGCGACAGTCGGAAACCCGAAAACAAGCGGTGCGGATGTGGCCGGGCGTGGGAAGGTTCGAGTGGCTGTCGTACCGGTGGTGGGCTGCTCGTAGGCGGTCCGCCCGGCCGGTGTGGCGCGGGGTCACCCCGCGCCGCCCACGGCGGCTTCGACGAGGAGAGGCAGGGCCCATGCAGGCTCAGCGCAGGCCACCGCGCACGGAGCGGAGCCAGACCCGGGACGACCGGACCGGCGGCGGAATGACCGGGGCGGCCACGCCACTGACCATCTGGGCGGCCGCCGTACTGCTC
Source organism: Micromonospora sp. NPDC048947 (assembly GCF_040649495.1). Classification (NCBI taxonomy): domain Bacteria; kingdom Bacillati; phylum Actinomycetota; class Actinomycetes; order Micromonosporales; family Micromonosporaceae; genus Micromonospora; species Micromonospora sp. NPDC048947. The sequence goes on along the minus strand of NZ_JBEZFO010000003.1, from coordinate 111,817 downwards.
GGCCGGATCGGTGCCGGCGACGACGACGTCGAGGACGAGCGGCACATCCTGCGCGGCATCGAGTGATCCCGGCCGCGCGGCTCAGAGCCAGCCGCGCCGCTTGAAGATCACATAGAGGGTGCCGCAGACCAGCAGCATCAGCAGCAGCGCGAAGAGGTAGCCGAAGCGCCAGTTCAGCTCCGGCATGTGGACGAAGTTCATGCCGTACACGGTGCCGATGAGCGTGGGAGCGAAGAGGATCGCCGCCCAGGAGGAGACCTTCTTCAGCTCCTCGTTCTGGCTGTAGCTGGCCGCGGTGAGGCTGCGCATCTCCTCGTTCTGCTGCTGCGAGACGAGGGTGGCGTTGACGGTGAGGATGTTCTGCAACAGGTGCCGGAAACCGTCCACCCGCTCCACCACCTGGGTCAGGTGGTCGGTGACGTCACGCAGGTAGCGGCGTAGTTCCTCGTCGGCGCTGGCGCTGCCGGCGCCGTCGGCCAGCGCGTCGAGCACGCTGAGCAGTGGACGGGCGGCCCGCTGGAACTGGATGACCTCGCGGCTGAGCCCGTAGATGCGCCGGCTGGCGTTCGGGTCGCCACCGAACACCTGGGTCTCGATCTCGTCGATGTCGTTCTCCAGTCCGGCCACCACCGGCGCGTACCCGTCGACGACCTGGTCGAGGATCGCGTAGAGGACCGCCTCCGGCCCGCGGGCGAGCATCTGCGCCTCGGTCTCCAGCCGCCGCCGCACCGCGGCCAGGTCGGGCGCCTCTCCGTGTCGCACGGTGACCACGAAACCCGGGCCGATGAACAGGTGCAGCTCGGAGAACTCGACCTCCTCCCGGAGGTCGTCGTAGCGGGCGGCGCGCAGCACCACGAACAGGGTGTGCCCGTACCGCTCCAGCTTGGGCCGCTGGTGGGCGTTGATCGCGTCCTCGACCGCCAGGTCGTGCAGCCGAAACTCCCGCGCCAGCGAGGTGATCTGCTCGATGTCCGGCCGGTACAACCCGATCCAGGCCATCGCGCCGTCCTGCTCCTGCAGACAGCGGTACGTTTCGGCGAGGCCGGACGGCGAGGCGAACCGGTGCCCCCGGAGGTAGACCGCGCTGTCCACCAGGCCGCCGTGGGACGCGCCGGGTGACTCCGCGGACGGCGCCACGCCGACAGTCGTCTCGTACTCGTCGAGTTGGCGTCCGAAGCCATCACCCGGGCGGAAGCGACGGCCGCCGACCATGCCCTGTCCCCTCCCCCGGGTGCCGTCCCATCCAGCCCGGGGCGCTGCTTCCCCAGTGTCCTGGGCCCTGAAACCCGCAGTGGCGTCGGCTGGGTTCCGCACACCGGCGGACGGGGCCGGCCCGGCGGGCGGATACTCACGGTGACCGGGGTTGGGATGACGGGGGACGCGCCGGTGACTGTCGACAGACGCGCCGGCCGGTTGCGGGGGTGGCTGCTCGACGCCGGCTCGGACCAGGCCGTGCAGCACCCGGGGCCGCACGGGCGCCCGCCGGAGCACCGGCACCACCCGTGGTGGAAGGTGATGTGCCTGACCGGCGTCGACTACTTCTCCACGCTGGGTTACCAGCCGGGCATCGCGGCGCTGGCCGCCGGGGCGCTCTCACCGGTGGCGACGGTGGTGCTGGTGCTGGTGACCCTGCTGGGGGCGCTGCCGGTCTACCGGCGGGTGGCGGTGGAGAGCCCGCACGGTGAGGGCTCCATCGCGATGCTGGTACGCCTGCTGAGCTACTGGCCGGGCAAGTTGCTGGTGCTGGTGCTGCTCGGTTTCGCGGCCACCGACTTCATCATCACCATCACCCTCTCGGCCGCCGACGCGACGGCGCACATCGACGAGAACCCGTTCTGGCCGAGCGGGCTCAAGGGTCACGAGGTGCTGGTCACGCTGCTGCTGCTGTCGCTGCTGGGCGCGGTGTTCCTCAAGGGATTCGCCGAGGCCATCGGGATCGCCGTCGTGCTGGTCGCGGTCTACCTGACGCTGAACGCCGTGGTGGTGGCCGACGCGCTGTGGCGGGTGGTGACACACCCGAGCGCGGTAGGTGACTGGACCACCGCGCTGACCACCGGGCACGGCGATCCGTGGCTGGTGGTCGGGTTGTCGCTGCTGGTCTTTCCGAAGCTGGCGTTGGGTCTGTCCGGCTTCGAGACAGGGGTGGCGGTCATGCCGAGCGTACGGGGTGACCCGCAGGACTCGGAGGCCCAACCGCTGGGCCGGATCCGTGGCGCCCGCCGGCTGCTCACCACCGCGGCGGTGATCATGAGCGTCTTCCTGATCACCAGCAGTGTGACGACCACAGTGCTCATTCCGCCGGAGGCCTTCCAGCCGGGCGGGCCGGCGAACGGGCGCGCGCTGGCCTACCTGGCGCACGCCCACCTCGGCGAGGTGTTCGGCACCATCTACGACCTGTCCACCATCGGAATTCTCTGGTTCGCCGGGGCATCCGCGATGGCTGGTCTGCTCAACCTCGTGCCGCGCTACCTGCCCCGTTACGGCATGGCGCCGACCTGGGCGCGAGCCGTCCGGCCGCTGGTGCTGGTCTTCACCGCCGTGGCGTTCCTGATCACGATCATCTTCGAGGCCAGCGTGGACGCGCAGGGCGGCGCGTACGCCACCGGGGTCCTGGTGTTGATCACCTCGGCCGCGACGGCGGTGACGCTCGCAGCGCTCCGGCAGCGTCAGCGCGGCCGCACCATCGCGTTCGGAGTCATCGCGGTGATTTTCGTCTACACCACGCTGGCGAACGTGGTGGAGCGCCCGAGCGGCGTCAAGATCGCGGGCTGTTTCATCGGCGGGATCGTCCTGGTGTCGGCGCTGTCCCGGCTGAGGCGGGCCTACGAGCTGCGCGTCGACCACGTCGAGCTGGACCACGCCGCGGCCCGGATGATCGACGAGCGCGCCGGACGGCGGATCCGCCTCATCGCGCACGAACCCGACCGGCGCGACGAGGCGGAGTACCACGCGAAGCTGGCGCAGACCATGGCGAACAACGAATTTCCCGACGACAGCGACGTCATCTTCGTCGAGGTCACTGTCACCGACCCGTCCGACTTCGAGACCGAGCTGCTGGTCCGCGGCAGCGTGGTCGACGGCCGGTTCCCGGTGCTCAGCCTGGCCAGCTCGTCGGTGCCCACCGCGCTCGCCGCCCTGCTGCTGGAGATCCGTGACCGCAGCCGTCGCCGCCCCCACATCTACTTCGAGTGGTCCGAGGGCGGCCCAACCCGCAACTTCCTGCGCTACCTGGCGTTCGGACAGGGCGCCATCGCCTCGGTGACCCGGGAGATCCTGCGCCGCCAGGAGCCCGACCCGCACCGTCGACCGCACGTGCACGCCGGCTGACCTGCGAGTCGACAGCCCGTCGCGCACAGTGAGCGTGGTCATACCGACTGGACGATCCACCGGTTCGTGCTGCTAGCCTCGGCGCAGGTCATGAGCGCCAGCGCGAAGCCCCGGCTCGCTGGCCGGCAACCCTCCTCCGCGGTGGGGTGCCCCGGGTGAAGACCAGGCACCGGCAGGACGTCGGTGCAAGCGTGGCCTGGCACCCAGGTCAGCACAGACCCGGGAGAACCATGCGCATCCTCAGCACCACCCCACCGACCGACGTCGCGGACGCCCGCACCGGTCGGCCCTCGCCCGCACTGATCCGGCGGCGGCACGTGGACATGATGCGAATGTGCAGCGCCGCCTGTCGTCGCGGCACCGCGCTCTAGCACCCCCTTCCCCAGCTCGTTTCCCACCGGTACGCCCATCGGGCGTGCCGTCGGTGGCGCACGTCGATACGCGCCCAGACACCACATTCGGAGACACCAGTGCGATTCCTTCCTGCCCTGACCCGTGCCGCCGCCCTGGGCGCGGCCACGATCCTGGCCGCCACCGCCCTCACCGCCTGCGGCGACGACAGCTCGTCCGACGCCACCGCCAACCCGTACCGCCTGGCCCAGGCGGGTGTGCTGCGCGCCGGAACGCTTACCGACGCCCCGCCGAACGTGTACCTCAAGGACGGCAGGTTCACCGGCTTCGACAACGACCTGCTGACCGCCGTGGCCGGCAAGCTCGGCCTCACCGTCGAGTTCGTCGGCACCGACTTCTCCGCGCTGCTCAGCCAGGTGAACAACCGCAAGTTCGACGTGGGCAGCTCCTCGATCACCATCACCGAGGCCCGCAAGAAGACAGTCGACTTCGGCAACGGCTACGACTTCGGCTACTTCGGCCTGGACGTCCCGGCCGGCTCGCCGATCACCGGCTTCGACCAGCTCACCGGCAAGCGGGTCGTGGTGGTGCAGGGCACCGTCCAGGACGACTACGCCACCGGCAAGCAGCTCAACCCGGTGCGGGTGCCGGACTACAACGGCGCGATCAACCAGCTCAAGGCGGGCACCGCCGACGCCTGGATCGCCCCGGCGGAGATCGGCGAGAAGTCGGCCGCCGACAGCAACGGCAAGATCACCGTGGCGGCCAAGCAGCTCAGTCCGGCACCGACCGCGTACGCGGTGGCCAAGGGGAACGACAAGCTGCGCGAGGCGCTGAACAAGAGCCTCGACGAGGTCATCGCCGACGGCACCTGGAGCCGGTTGCAGGCGCAGTACTACCCGGGTCGGCCGATCCCGGCGGACTTCACACCGGGCAGCGGCACTGTGAAGGCCCCGTCCGCGTCGGCCACGCCGTCGGTGTCGGCTGTGCCGACGGGGCCGTCGGTGTCGGCTGTGCCGACGGGGCCGTCGGCGTCCGCGTCGACCGCTTCCTGAACCGGTGACGAGCGAGCGGGGCGGTAGGAGCGACCGATGGATCCGTTGAGCACCCTGTGGGAGACCTTCTTCGACGCCGACGCGATGCGCGAGGCGCTGCCCGAGATGCTGACTGTCGGGTTGCCCAACACGCTGATCCTGGCGGTCTCCGCCGCCCTGCTCGGCTCGGTGCTGGGCCTGCTGCTGGCCGTCGCGGGCATCTCCCGCAGCCGCTGGTTGCGCTGGCCGGCGCGGGTCTACACCGACGTGTTCCGGGGGCTGCCGGCCGCGGCGACGATCCTGCTGATCGGCGTCGGGCTGGCCCCGCTGGGCATGCAGGTCTGGGGGCCGGATCCCTACCCGTTGGGCATCCTGGCGCTGTCGCTCATCGCCGCCGCGTACATCGGGGAGATCTTCCGCTCGGGCATCCAGTCGGTGGAGGCCGCCCAGTTGGAGGGCTCCCGGGCGCTCGGCTTCTCCTGGGCCGACTCGATGCGGCTGGTGATCATTCCGCAGGGCATCCGGCGGGTGTTGCCGGCCTGGGTGAACCAGCTCATCGCACTGATCAAGGACTCCAGCCTGGTCTACTTCCTCGGCCTGGTGGCCAGCCAGCGGGAGCTGTTCCGGATCGGGCAGGACTACGCGGCCACCACCGGCAACGAGTCGGCACTGCTGCTGGCAGGGCTCTGCTACCTGGCGTTGACAGTCCCGCTGACGCACGTCGTCAACTGGATCGACAGACGGCTGCGCAACGGTCGGCCGGCCACCGTGTCGACCGAAGAGGACGACGACGACATCCCGTCGTACGCCGCGACGGAAGGAGATCGGCGATGACCACCGCCACGAAGACCTCGGTCAGCCTCGACGTACGCGACGTGCACCTCGCCTTCGGACCGAACCGGGTGCTGCGCGGCGTCGACCTCTCGGTGCCGCGGGGCGCGACGGCCTGCGTCATCGGGCCGTCCGGGTCGGGCAAGTCCACACTGCTGCGCACCATCAACCGACTGATCGAACCGGACCGGGGCGACGTGCTGCTGGACGGGCGCAGCGTGCTGGGCGACGACCCGGACGCGCTGCGGCAGCGGGTGGGCATGGTGTTCCAGCAGTTCAACCTCTTTCCGCACATGAGCGTGCTGCGCAACGTCACGCTGGCGCTGCGCCGGCTGCGAAAGCTCGGTGCGGACGAGGCGGAGACCGTCGCCCGGGCCCAGTTGGAGCTGGTGGGGCTGGCCGGCAAGGCGAACTCCCGCCCTGCGCAGCTCTCCGGTGGTCAACAGCAGCGGGTGGCGATCGCCCGCGCGCTGGCGCTGCGGCCCGAGGTGATGCTCTTCGACGAGGCCACCTCGGCGCTCGACCCGGAGTTGGTCAAGGGCGTCCTCGGGGTGATGGCCGACCTGTCCGCCGCCGGCATGACGATGGTGGTGGTGACCCACGAGATGGGCTTCGCCCGGCAGGTAGCCGACACCGTCGCCTTCATGGACCGGGGCGTGGTGCTGGAGGCCGGCCCACCCGAGGCGATCTTCGAGCGGGCCGAGCATCAGCGGCTTCGCCGGTTCCTCGACCAGGTGCTCTGAGCCTCGGTCACTCGTTGGGTCCTCGCCCCAGCAGCCGGATCTCCTCGTTGTCCAGCGCGGCCTGGAGTTCCTGGAGCACCAGGTCGTCGATCTCCCGGTTGTCGCGCAGTCGGGTGACCTCCCGCCTCTTGTGGGCGAGGACACCGAGGCGCAGTCGGCGTTCCAACCGGCGCTCCTCGGCGGTGCTCCCGCCGCTCTCGTTGAGGTCCTCCAGATGCCGCCGGTACTCAGCCTCCAGCCGACGCACCGAGTCATCCTGGGCACCGATCTCCGCCGCGACCCGTGGTAGGGCGGCCAGGCCCACCTCGGTGGCGCGCCGCCGGGCGTTGCGGGCCTCGTCGACGCGTTCCGGGTCGCCGCTGAGCCCGGCCCAGCGGACCACCAACGGCAGTGTGGTGCCCTGAAGCAGCATGATCAGCACGATCACCAGCGCGGTGACGAAGATGATCAGATCGCGTTCGACCACCGGTCGACCGTCGACCATCACCGTCGGAACGGCCAGGGCGGCGGCCAGCGAGACCGCGCCCCGGAAACCGGACCAGCCCGCGACGGTCCCCACCCGCCAGGCGGACGGCCCCTGGCTCGGGTCCATGATCCGGCGGCGCCGCAGCCGCGCCGACTGTGCGGTCAGGTAGACGAAGAGCAGGCGGGTGCCGATCACGACCAGTGTGACCACCAGCACGATCACCAGCGCCCGCCCGGGCGAGGTGCTGGTGATGCCCCGCACCGCGCGGGGAATCTGCGTGCCGAGCAGGACGAACAGACCGCCGTTGATCAGGAAGGTGGACAGGTCCCAGAACGCGTACGCCAGCACCCGGGACCGGGCCCGGATCACCCGTGGGCCGGCGTAGGCCAGCACCAGGCCGGCGACCACCACCGCCAGCACCCCACTGGCGTGCACCGAGTCGGCGAGCAGGAAGGCACCGAACGGTGTCAGCACGCTCAACGCGCCCTCGCGCAGCGGATCGTCGAGCCGCTTGCGGATCAGCACCACGGCGGCCCCCACCAGCAGACCGGCTGTCACACCGCCGACGCTGGCGCCGACGAACTCCTCGCCGACGCCCAGCACGCCCGGGTCGGCGCTGTGGCTGAGCAGACCCACCGCCACCGCGAAGACCACCAGCGCCGTGCCGTCGTTGATCAGGCTCTCCGCGTGCAGGGTGGTGAGCAGCTTCCGGGGCAGCCGCTTGGCCAGGCCGGTGACCGCGGCGGCGTCGGTCGGCGCGAGGACCGCGCCGAGCACCCAGGCGGCGGCGGGGTTCACCCCGAACGCCTGCGCGGCGAACGACACAGTGACCATGGTGAGCACCACCAGCACCACGGCGAGCAGCCCGATCACGGGCAGGTTGGCCCGGATCTCCCGCAGGCTGATGGTGAGGCTCTCCCGGTACAGGATCGCCGGCAGGAAGATCAACAGGACCAGGTCGGGTTCCAGGCTGACCTCGGACAGCGGCGGCGTGAGTCCGAGCAGTACGCCCAACGCGATGAGCAGAACCGGCGGGGCCACCCGGTACCGGCCGCCGAGAGTGGTGCCGACGAGGACTGTGACGCCCAGCGTCACGATCAGGATGAGCGCCTCCACGCGTACCCCCCTCGGACCACTGCCGACGGTGCACGCGCCGGTGGTTCCATCTGACCGCACCCGCCGGTGGGTTCCGGCGGAAACCGGCAAGTCGCCGTGGCCTCGGGTCGGGTCAGGCGGTGGCGCGGGCGCGCGCGGTCACCGCACGAGCCGTACGACGGTGCTCGGCTGCCTCCTCGTGCCGACCCAGTGCGGCGGCCAGGTCGGCGAGGTGCCCGGCCACCGGGCCCACGGTGAGCACCCCGCTGCCGGCGGCCAGTTCGTCGGCGGCCGGCAGCAGCTCGGCGTGGACCCGGCTCATCGTGGCCCGGTCGTCGAGGGCGCACGCCGCCCGACCGACGAGGCAGAGCCGTACCTCCCGCAGCAGATCGTGCGGCCCCTCGGGAAGCGCCAGCAGGGCGGCCGTGGCGGCGTCCCGCTCGTCGGCGGCGACCAGCAGCAACGGTCGGACCCACGGCTCGTGCGGACCCCAGTCCAGGTCCGCCCAGTCGTCCGCGCCGAGCCCGGCGGTCGGCCGGTCCCCGCCGATGGTGTCGGCCAGCCGCAGACCGAGCAGGGCCAGCGGGAGCAACCCCTGGGTCAGCCCCGGCATGCCGTCGGCGCTCACACTGTCGGCAGCCGAGCGGTACGCCCGCGCCGCCGCGTCCGACTCGCCGTCGAGCGCCAGGCGCAGCGCGGCGTACCACCGGGTGAAGACACCGACCAACGGCAGGTCGTACCGGTCGGCGAGCCGGTCGGCGGCGCGGGCGTGCGCGTCGGCGGTGGGCCGGTCGGCCAGCGCGCAGTTGGCCTGGACCAGGACCAGGTGGCCGAGCACCTCGAAGGTCACCAGGTGGTTCCGGGCGGCCAGTTCGACAAGTTCCACGCCGATCCGGGCCCGCGCGTCGGCCAGACCGACGCTGTGGAAGGCGTGCATGAAGCGGGCGTTGAGCGCGAAGGCCAACAGCCCGGGGTCACCGATGTCGCGGGCGATCGTCTCGGCCTCGGCCGCGGCGCGGCGGCCCCGATCATGTGTGGTGCCGCGCAGCTCCAGCGCGAGGGTGCTCAGCAGCCGGCTGCGCTGCGCCGAGCCGGTCGGGCCGAGCGCGGTCAGGGCGTGTTCGGCGGCTCGGACGATGTGCCCGGAGAGCAGGTCGTCGTCGTTGCGCGTCCAACTGGCGGGCACGTCGAAGCCGGCTAGGGCCTCCTGGATCAGCACGGGGTCGCCGGTGGACTCGGCGACGGTGATCGCCTCGGCACGCCGTAGCCGCGCCTCGGCCAGCCGGCCCGTCACGGCCACCGCCCGCCCCAGGCCGAGCAGCGCTGTCACCCGCCCACGCGGCTCGACCCCGCCGGCGCTGTCGTACGCCTCGATCACCTGGCCCCACAGGCGGGCCGCCTCGTGCGGGTTGCCGCCCCGTTCGGCCCGCTCGGCAGCCACCTGGGCGTATGTCGACGCCTCGGCGGCGTGGGCCGGCCCGCCGGCGCGCAGCAGGTGGTACGCGAGGGCCGCCGGCTCGACGGGTTCCCGTTGTCGCAGCACCTCGGCGACGGCCGCGTGCCAGGCGGCGCGGCGCGGCGCGGACAGGTCGGCGTAGAGCGTGTCGCGGACCAGGATGTGGGTGAAGCGCAGCCGCCCATCGGACTCTCGTTCGGTGAGGAACCCGGCCGCCAGGGCGCGGTCCACGGCGTCCAGCGTTGCCGTCGGGTCACCGGCCAGCGCACCCAGCACGTCCGGGTCGAGGTCCCGACCGAGCACTGCCGCCTGCCGCAGCACGGTACGGGTCGAGGCGGACAGCTGCGCCAACCGGTGCCGGATCACGTCACGTACCCCGGGCGGCACGGCGGCCAACCCCGCCTGCCCCGTGCTCGCGAACAGCTGGGCCAGCTCGCGGACGAAGAACGGGTTGCCGCCGCTGCGCCGGTGTATCGCCCGGGCGGTGGCCGGGTCCGGTTGCGCCCCGACGATGGCGCCGACCAGCTCGCCGGTCGCCGACGCGGGCAGGCCGGCAAGATACTCCCGGACCGGTTCCAGCCCGGCGGCGCGGGCCAGGGTGGCGGTCAGCTCCGGGCTGATCTCGGTGGCCCGGTAGGTGCCGAGGATCAGCACCGGCCCGCTGGCCGGTTGCGGGCCGGTGAGCAGCGCGGTCAGCAGGTCCAGGGTGTCGCCGTCGGCGCGGTGCAGGTCGTCGAGGACCAGCAGGACCGGCTCGCGGTCGGCGACCGTCGAGATCAGTGCGGCCACCGCGCGGTGTCGACGGAACCGCACGGTGGCGGGGTCAGCCGAACTGTCGGCCGAACCGTCTTCCGGGTCGGCGACGACGGCGGGGGCGGCGGCGGGGGCGGCGGGCCCGGCGAGCGCGTCGGTGATCTGGGTCCACGGCCACGCCGGTGGGGCCCCCTCGTATTCCGGGCTTCGCCCCCACGCGGTGACCCAGCCCTCAGCGGCGAGTCGCCGGGTCAGGGCCTCGGCCAGCGCCGTCTTGCCGGCACCCGGGTCGCCGCTGAGCAGGGCGAGCGTGGGCTGGCGGCGGCGGGACGCGGCCTCGGCGGCGCGCCGCAGCCGCTCCAGCTCGGCGTCGCGGCCGACGAACGGGCGCTGCTCCGCCTGGACGGGTGCAACGGGTTCCCCGAGGCCGGGGGTGGTGGCCCGGTCGAGGTCCGGGGCGAGGTGCGGCGCCTGGGCCAGGATGTCGGCTTCCAGCCGTCGCAGTTCGGGCCCCGGGTCCACGCCCAGCTCGGTCACCAGCACGTGGCGGGCCTCCCGCAGCGCGGCCAACGCGTCGCCCTGCCGGCCGGCGCGGTACCGGGCCGTCGCGAGCAGCCTCCAGGCGTCCTCGCGCAGCGGATGGCTGGCCAGGTGCTCCGGCAGGTCCGCGGTGGCCTCGTCCGGTCGACCCACCGCCAGAAGCGCCTCCGCCCGCCGCTCGACGGCGAGCATCCGCAGCTCGTCCAGCCGGTTGATCTCCGCTACCGCCCAGGACTCGTTGGCGCAGTCGGCGTACGCGGGCCCACGCCAGAGCCCGAGCGCCGCGTCCAGCGCGGCCAGGGCCGGCGCGGGACGTCCGGCCGCCAGCAGCCGGGCCGCCTCGCCGACGGCCACCTCGAACCGTCCGGCGTCCACCGCGTCCGGGGCGGCCTTCAGCGCGTACCCGGGTGGCTCGGTGACCAGGATGCGGGGCGGCTGCCGGGGTGGTCTGTCGGGTTCCAGGGCCCGGCGCAGGTCGGCCACGAAGGTCCGGATCGCGCCCAGCGCGCCGTCCGGCGCGACCTCCCACAGGTCGTCGACGAGACGATCCACCGGCACCACCCGACCGTGGGCGATCAACAGCCGGCCCAGCACCAGGCGCTGCCGGTGTCCCCGCAGGGGGACCGGGCCGCGCTCGGTCGCGGCGATCACCGGCCCGAGCACGCCGAAGGTCACCGCGACGGGCGCCGTCAGCTGCCTGGTCATGGCACCAATCTAGGCCGGTGGCCCGGCCGGCACTGATCCGACGCTGACCGGCTGCTGATCACCGCCGGGCAGGCTCGGTGCGGTACGACGGCGACGGCCCACCCGCCCCGCCGGCACTGCTCACCAGGAAGGTTCCCCGTGGACCCCAAGATCAACGGATTCGACTACCGACGCGTCACAGTCGCCGACGGCGTGACGCTCAACGCCGCAGTGGGCGGTTCCGGGCCGGCCATCGTGCTGTTGCACGGCTTTCCGCAGACCCACCTCATGTGGCGGCACGTGGCCGCCGATCTGGCCGCCGACCACACTGTCATCTGTCCCGACCTGCGCGGCTACGGCGACAGCGCCAAGCCCCTCGACACCGACGGCACCGGGTACGCCAAGCGCACCATGGCCGCCGACATCGTGGCGCTGGCCGGCGCGCTCGGTCACGATCGGTTCGCGTTGGCAGGGCACGACCGGGGCGCCCTGGTCGCGTTCCGCGCCGGCCTCGACCATCCGGCGGCGATCAGTCACCTGGCCCTGCTCGACGTGCTACCCACGCTGGACATGTGGGACGTGCTGCACGGCGCCAGCGCCGCTGTGGCGTTTCACCTCTACCTGATGGCGCAGCCGCCCGGCCTGCCCGAAGAGCTGATCGCCGGCAGCCCGGACGCCTTCTTCGGTCACTTCCTGGACGTCTGGACCCGTGATCCGCAGGCCCTGCCGGCGGAGGTGCGGGCCGTGTACCTGCGCGCGTCCCGCGACGCCGTTCCCTCGATCGTCGCCGACTATCGGGCGTCCGCCGGGATCGACGTCACCCACGACGCCGCTGACCGGACGGCCGGCAATCAGCTGCGGATGCCGGTGACGGTGCTCCAACAGGACTGGGGCGCGGCGCTGGGCTATGACGCGGCGGCGGTGTGGCGGGCCTGGGCGCCGGACCTGGACCACCAGACGGTCACCTGCGGACACTTCATGGCGGAGGAGGCCCCGGCCGAGGTGCTCCGGGCGTTACGCGCCCTGCTCGCCCGTTGATTGATCGGCGGCCCGGCCCAGCACGCTCACCTTGAGCAAGATATCCGACACTCGGCGTCATAGGCCGGGCGTGCGGGCCGGGTCGCCGCGCTTCACCGCCCGATGTGCAAAACCAACCAGTAACGGGCTCTGACCTGCAGGAACGCGACGCTGCACCAGGTGGACGGCAACCGGTCATCGGTGCTACACAGGCAGATACCGGCAGCCAACGACGTCGTGTCGCTCCATCTTCTCGCCCAACGACCGTCCACAGGCAACGCACCACCGGGCTTGGCCGCACGAACCGCGCCTCGACGTCGCGACCCACCGAACGGCACTGGTCCACCGAGCGCTGCCGGACGCCGGTCCTCGACCAAGGAGTTGCCGTGGGAACCCTACGAATCCGATCCCGTCACCAGCCGTACGAGATCGCTGTCCTGGCCGCGGCACCGCTCTGCGGCATCCTGATGATGGCCCTCGATGTCCGGCCGACGTCAGTTCAGGTGTCGATGCCGGAGCCCATCCAGGTCGCCTGGGAGCTGGGTCTGATCGCTGTGGGCGTGGGTGGACTACTGGGCATCCTGTGGCCCGGCCGGCTCTCCACCGGGCTCGGCCTCGAACTCGCGTCGGTGCTGGTGCTCGGCACGATCACGGGCATGTACGCGGTAGCCGTGTTGGTCATGTCGGGCAGGAATTCCATCGTCGCCACGTCGTTCGTGATGGCGGTGACCGTCGGGTCACTCTGGCGGGCCACGCAGATCGCTATCGACCTTCGTCGCCTGGCCCGTGCGTGCGAATTTGTGACCTACGAACAGTTGCAGGCAGGTGTCACGTGATTACCGCACCCGCGCCAACCGCACCGCACTGGGTGCAGGTGGCGCTCAGCGTGCTCGGCATCCTCGGCGGCGGCACCGGCCTGGCGGCGATCGCCACCGTCGTGGCGCAGAGGGGCAAGTTCAAGGCCGATGCCGCCGACACGCTCACCGAGGCCGCCCTCACGCTCGTGCAGCCGTTGCAGACCCGGATCACCCAGTTGGAGGGCGAGGCGTTCAGCGCCCGGTCCGAGCTGGGCACGCTCCGCGAACAGGTCAACCAGTTGCAGTTCGTGGTCAGGGTGCTCACCCGGACGTTGGATCGCTGGCGCACCGCGATCCGCGCCCCCGACGCCACGCTGCGCAAGGTCCGGATGACGGTGGCGGAGTCCGACCGGATTCCCGAGATGGACCATTGACGGAAGTGGTGTCCCGCACGGCCCGACTCACGGCCGCCGGCTCAGCCGGCACCACGAAGGCGTTCGGTGAGTTCGCGCAGCGCCGCCCGGAACTCGGGGTCGGTCTCGCCCGGATGGTGCCCCCGCAGCGGCGGCGCGCACCGTTCCCCCGGTGCCGCCAGCAGGTGCGCCGGGTCCCGCAACCGGCGGTCGACCTGGCTGGCCGGATCGGCCGGATCGGGGGCCGGATCGCCGGGGCGGTGTGCGGCGAAGACCCAGCCGCCGACCGGGTCGGTATCCCGCCAGAGGTTGATCCACCGCCACTCGACCCGCTCCCCCACCTCGCGCAGCACCTGCTCGTTGAGGTAGGCCGGAAAGAGCCGGGCGTACAGCCGGTCCAGCGGTGACCCGTAGGTGAGCAGTGCGACCCGTTGACGTACCCGCGGGGGCAGCCGCAGCACCGCGAGGGCGAGCAGCGCCGACCCGTGGCTGTGCCCACAGAGCAACACCCCGTCGTGTCGTTCGGCCAGTTGGCTGATCCGGTCGGCCAACTCCGGCACCGCCCGGTCGGCGTAGCTCGGCGGGGCGAACGGGTGCGCGGCCCGGGGCCAGAAGGTGCCCAGGTCCCACAGGATGCCGACATGCCGGCGAAACCACGCGGTCCGATAGGCGAACACGCCACCTGTCACCAGCGTGAGCAACAACGCCGCCAGAAGGTAACTGCCCCCGCTGAGCCCCATCTGGACGGCGCCGGCCGGCAGCCCGAGCAGGTGCCGGGTCAACTCCTCCGGTTCGCGTCCGGTGCCCCCCACCAGACTCGTGGTCACTCCGACCACCGCGAGCGCCGCGTACGTGGCCGCCAGCAGACCCAACCACTCGGTGAACCGCGCCCGGGCGATGGTCTTCGTCGTCAGCCGTAGCCGGCCGACCGCCTCCGGCGGCACCACCGGGAAGTCACGAGCGGTGATCGCCGCCGCCGCACGCCGCCGACGCCGCCGCGACACCACTGACATCGCGCCGCAGAGCAGCACCGCCGCGACCACGTGCAGGAAGAAGGCCAGCAGCGTCCAGCGGTACGGCAGCGGTGGCCCACCGTCAGCGCGGTAGCCACCGAGCAACTCCCCCGTCTGGTAGACGAGGCCGGCGGAGAGCGCGCCGGTCAGGCCGACCGCGAGGGCGGCGAGGACCGCCGCGCCCAGGCCACCCGGCAGCGCGGCCCGGCCGCCCACCCGACCGTGGTGCCCCAGCACCGCCCCGCTGAGCAGCGCCAACAAGACCATCTGGCCGAGCAGCGCCCCGCCGGCGATCCCGCCGTAGCCGGGAAGTCCGCCCGCCGACGACCAGTCCCGCCGGTCGCTGGCCACTGTGATGAGGGTCGTCACGCTCAGGACGGCCGCCACCACACCCGCGGTGCGGGCGGTCCAGGTGGCAGTTCGCGCGGTAGCCGCCCGGTCGATCATCCCCGGAGTGGCGAGCAGACCAACGCAGGCCAGCAGCACCGCCGCGCTGAGCGCCAGCAGCAGCGTCGTGGAGAACGTCGCGCCGCTGGCGCGA
Organism: Micromonospora sp. NPDC048947; assembly: GCF_040649495.1. Classification (NCBI taxonomy): domain Bacteria; kingdom Bacillati; phylum Actinomycetota; class Actinomycetes; order Micromonosporales; family Micromonosporaceae; genus Micromonospora; species Micromonospora sp. NPDC048947. Next base: position 96,756 of record NZ_JBEZFO010000003.1, on the reverse strand, counting down.
CGGGCCGTGAGCAGCACGACATTGAGTACGGCGAGCGCCGCGGCCACATGGATCGCGCGCAGTCGATGCACCAGCGGCTCCACCGCCCACAGTGGGTTGTCGGCCGGACCTGGCCGCCGGGTGCCGAGGAGGCGCAGGACCGCTATGGCGGCGATCGGCAGGAGCGCCAACACGGCCAGCCGCTGCCCGACGTGCCGGCCGTCGAGCCCGCCCATGGTGTCGAAGGGCGGGCGGCAGCGGGACGCGCCGAGGCACCGCCAGGCGAGCAGGTCGAGGGCGACCCCGGCGATGGACACCACGTACAGCACTGTGAGGTTGAGCGCGAGGAGCCGACACAGCACGCTGACCGCGGCGGCGCGGCGGCGGCCGGTGGGGCGCATCCACACCGCCACGTTGCTGAGCATGAACGGCAGCAGGAAGACCATGGCGAGCGTCCGGCCGACGGTGCCGGTGGGCAGATCACCCCAGCGGTACGCCTCAACCGTCACCCCGTCCGGGCCGACGCCGCCCGAGCGGGCGGCCCGGTGGAAGCCCCCGCTGCCGTCGCCGGCGACCTGCCGAACCTGCGGCTGGTCGAGGATGACAGTGGGGTCCGCCCCGGAGACGCCGTGCACCCGCAACTCCACAACGTCATGTCGTCGCTGTTGGTCGGCGTGTGGCGGTCTCTGCTCCGGCATCGGGGCAGCTATCCGGATCGCCGTTGGTCGGGCTGGTCGCTCTCCGCGGACTCGCTGATGAACCGCCACAGTCCCGGCATCGCGTCGAGGAGGACGATCAGCAGCAGCACTCCGGCGACGACGGCGCTGCTGACGAGCTGCGAGAACTGCACGCTGGCCAGCCCGCCCACGATGATGGCCGGCACGCCGACCAGGCGCGCCCAGGGCCGGCTGCCGTCGACAAGCGCCGCGAGCCGGATCCGGGCGGTCAGGAACAGCGCGGGGCCGATGACGCCAACCGCCAACTGCCCCGAGTCGCGTTCGCCCGGATCGTCGATCGTCATCTCCATGGCCACCGAGGTGGCCAGCACCCCGGCGATCATGACGAGGTGCAGGTAGCCCGCCATCAGCGTCAACTTGCTGCCGGGCGGGCCCTCCGCCTCGATCCTGGCGCCCAGCCGCCCGCCGGCCGGCACCAGGTAGAGCCGGGCCAGGGCCACCGCTGTCGCGAACGCCAGGGCGAAGGCCACGGTGCTGTCCCGGTCCAGACCGGACTGGCTGTAGGTGACGCCGGAGATCAGGATCAGCTCGCCCAGGGCGATGATGAAGATCTGTTGGTACCGCTCGGACAGGTGCGAGCCGTTCACCCGGAGTTCCGGCCAGGTGCTCCGCCCGAGCCAGGGAAACGGCCAGCGCACCCGCGCCAGTGTGTACTCCATGACGAGGGCCAGGGCCCAGAGCACCTCCTGGGCCGGGGCCACCGCCGCCCCCACCACCCAGAGCACGCCGGAGATCGCGAACCAGACCGCCACCCGCAGGCTGCGCAGTTGCAGCGGATGCCCGCGCAGCGCGGGGATCAGCATCGCCGCCCGACCCAGGTGAATGGCCACATAGGCGACGGCGAACACCATGGCGTGTCCGTCGAACACGGTGGGCACGGCCGCGGCCATCAGCAGGCCGCCGAACATCACCCAGAGCAGCAGTGCGACGATCAGCGGGGCCCGTGGGTCGAACCAGTCCGCCGACCAGGCGGTCACGAACCACACCCACCAGAGCGCCGCCAGCATCAGCGACACCTGGAAACCGCCGTTGAGGCTGGGATCGTCGAGCAGGGCCCGCGACAGCCGGGTCAGCGCGAAGATGAACGCCAGGTCGAAGAAGAGCTCCAGGAACGACGCCTTGTGCGGACTCTCCCGCCGTTGCAGCAACCGTTCCGCAAGCCCGTTCGCCATCGCCATCCTTCCGGGCCCGCAGCGGCCACCGCCGACCCAGTCGTACCACCTGCACGACCGGGTACGGGCGGGTTCCGGCGAGCCCGACCCTCCGGGTCAGCGGCCCGTGGTGACTGTCCGCTCGGAGATCAGGTCGGACGCCACGCTCCAGAGCCGCTCGGCGTTGCCGGTGTCGACCGCGTACGCGGCCACGCCGCTGTAGTCAGCGGGTCGCTCGGTGACGACCGGTGCCTCCGTGCAGTCCTCGAAGTAGCGACCGCCGACGCCGTCGAGCAGTGGGGATGCCGCGAGCAGCACCGAGGTGGCCGCGCCCTGTTGCGGGGTCTTGTGCATCTCCTTGGGCGACTTGAGCCCACCGGTGTGCTTCTGCAACCCGGTGGCGATCGCGCCCGGGTTGAGCGCGTTGGCGTAGATTCCCTCGCCGGCCCAGCGGCGGGTGGCCTCCACGGCGAGCAGGGCCTCGGCGCTCTTGGACTGCCCGTAGGCCAGCAGCGGGTCGTACGGCCGGAACGCGAAGTGCAGGTCGTCGAAGATCACCGGGGAGAAGAGGTTGCCGCTGGAGCTGACCGACACCACCCGTGCGCCGCCGGCCGCGGCGAGGGCGTCGTGCAGGCCGACGGTCAACGCGAAGTGCCCCATGAAGTTGGTGGCGAACTGCATCTCCCAGCCCTCGGCGGTGCGCTCCAACTCGGGCAACGCCATGATCCCCGCGTTGTTGACGAGGATGTGCAGCGGCTGGTCCCAGCCGGCGACGAACTGGCGTACCGAATCCTGGTCGGCCAGGTCCAGGGCGCGGACGGTGACCCGCTCCGCGCCGATGCTGGCCGCGATGTCGGCGGCGGCCTGCTCGCCCGCCGCGACCCGACGGACCCCGAGCACGACCTCGGCGCCGACGGCGGCGAGCGAACGGGCCGTCTCGATGCCGATACCGGCGGCACCGCCGGTGATGACGGCCCGCTTGCCGGTCAGGTCGACCCCGGCGATGACCTCGTCGGCGGTCGAGGCGAAACCGAAGGGGGTGGTGATGCGCTCTGTCATTGCTGTCCCGTCTCTCGATCACGCTTACCCCGACACTGTCACCCCCGTGGCAGCTGCTAGCCGGTTCCCTGCTTTTCCTGGTAGTGGCAGGACCAGGCAGGGCGGTCGGTGGTGGCTCCTACGATGGGCGGGTGAGCACGGCCGGCCCGCTGGGCGAATACCTGCGTGCCCGGCGCGAGCTGATCGGGCCGGGTGACGTCGGCCTGCCCGCGCACGGCCGTCGGCGGGTGCCCGGCCTGCGGCGCGAGGAGGCCGCCCTGCTCGCCGGCATCAGCGCCGACTACTACCTGCGGTTGGAGCAGGGACGTGACCGGCACCCGTCAACACAGGTGGTCGAGGCGCTGGCCCGCGCGTTGAGGCTGGACGCGGACGCTGCGGCACACCTGCACGGTCTGGCCCGGCCGGTGCCTTCCCGCCGGGCGGCGCGACCATCGGAGCGGGTGCCGGTGGGCATCAGGCAGTTGGTCGGCTCCTGGGCCGAGACGCCCGCCTTCGTGCACGGTCGGCACCTGGACGTGCTCTTCGCCAACACCGCCGCTACCGCACTGGCGCCGATCTTCAGCGCTGGGGTGAACCTGCTGCGTGCGGTCTTCCTGGACCCGAGCGTGCCGGCGCTCTACCCGGCTCTGACGGCCGTCGCGGCAAACGCGGTGGCCGGCCTGCGCGCACAGGTCGGCCCCGAGGTGGACGACCCCCGCCTGGTCGAGCTGGTGGAGGAGCTGACGGCCGGCAGCGAACGATTTCGACGGTTGTGGGCCCGGCACGACGTCACGGCCCGTGCGGGCGGCGGAGTGCGGGTGTTCCAGCACCCGGAGCTGGGCGAGTTGGCGCTGCGCTACGAGAAGCTCACGATCAGCGGCACCACCCAGTCGCTGGTGGTCTACCACGCCGAGCCGGGCACCCCGTCGGCGCGCTCGCTGGCCCGGCTGGCCCGACGGGCAGCACGCTAGCGTCGCCGGCTACCGGTTGGCCGCCCGCTCGGCGACCACCACCGAGATCCCGTCGAGGACACGTTGCAGACCGAACTCGAACGCGTACTCCGGGCCGTACGCGGCGCCGTGCTGCTGGCCGGCCGCGGTGCCGACCCGGGACGCGGTCGGGTAGGCGCCGGGCTTCAGGAAGGTCTCCAGCCAGGGCGCGTGCGACTGCCACCACTGACCCTCGGTCATGCCGGTCTCGCGCTCCAGGTCGACCACCTCGGAGGCGGCCCGGGCGGCGCTCTTCACATGACCCAGCACGAGGGTGAGCACCGCGTCGACCTCGACGTCGGTGAGCCCGATGTCGACGATCGCGGCGAGCTCGTAGTCGTACTTGGCCATCAGGTGCGGGCCGAGCACCGGTCGGGTCGTCTCGGCCCGCAGCATCCAGGGATGCCGCTGGTAGAGCGCCAGATTGTCGCGGGCGATCCGTTCCAGCCTGGTCCGCCAGTCGCCCTCGACGGCGGGGCGCGGCATCTCGCCGTACGCGGTGTCGATCATGACGGCGACGAGTTCGGCCTTGCCCGGCACGTAGGTGTAGACCGACATCGTGCCGACCCCCAGCGCCTCACCGACCCGGCGCATGGTCAGCGCGTCGAGCCCTTCCGCGTCGGCGATGTCGACAGCGACCCGGACGATCCGGTCGACGCTGAGCGCCGGACCGGCGCTGCGGCTGGTCGGCTCCCGGGTGCGCCAGAGAAGGGCCAGGCTGCGGGCCGGGTCCGCGGTCGCCTTGCGCTCACTAGCCATGGTGCGGCCATCCTAACAACGCAGCCGTACGCAGTACGCCCGCACGGTCGGCGGGCTGCTCCCCGGTCCCCGCGCGCTGTCAGAGCGCCTCGCTGTCGTCGGACAGCGTCGGACCGGCGGCGGCGGGCACCAGGTGTCGGACCTCCGGCTCCCCGTCGGTCAGCTCCCGGGCCCGTTGCTCGGCCGCGCGGTCCTCACCGGTCAACCGGCCACCGTGCTGGCGCAGGTGCTCGTCCCAGGACGGCACCAGGTACACCTCGACGAACCGGTCCACCGTCTCGGCCGGGCGGAACAGCCCCCAGCGCATCGCGCCGGTCCGCTGCCGCGCGCCACGCACCAGGTCCATCGCCGCCAGGAACCGTTGGGCCCGCTCCGGCCGGACTGTGTACTGCACAGTCACCAGCACCGGCCCCACCCCAGGGTCCGGCTCGCGCGCCAGGTGCAGTTGCGGCCAGTACGCCGCCGGTTCCCGGTTCACCGACCGCAGGTCCGGCAGCGGCCAGATCCGACTCGTCAGGGTGCCGATCAGCATCAGCACCGCCGCCACCAGGTACGCGAGGACCAGCCCGGCCATCTCGGCCACCAACCCCCAGAGCAGCGCGCCGACCGCCTGGCCACCGGCGAAGCACACCTGGTAGACGGCAAGGCCCCGGGCCCGTACCCAACTGGGCAGGAAGAGCTGCATCTCGGCGTTGACATTGGCCAGCACCGTCACCCAGGCCATCCCGGCGGGCAGCAGGGCGAGCAGCACCAGCGGCACGGCCCGCACGGTGCCGACCACTGTCAGCGCCACTGTGAACAGCGCCCCGGCGATCAGCAGGAGCTGGTTGGCCGACAGCCGGGTGCGGATCACCGCCAGCAGCACGCCACCCGCGATGGCGCCCACACCGAGAGCGGCCAGCAGCACCCCGTACCCGCCGGAGCCCAGCCCCAGCCGCCGACTCGCCACCAACGGCAACAACGCCCACAGTGCGCTGGCCGGGACCACGAAGACCAGCGCACGGCGCAACAGGCGGCGAACGGTCGGCGAGTGGCGTACGTAGCGGCTGCCGGCGCGCAATGCGGCGGTGAACCGCTCGGGCACCTCGACCGCGCGGGCGTTGCCGGGCCGCCAGCGCCACAGCGCGTACGCGAAGATCCCGAAGGCGACCGCGTTGATACCGAAGACCGGCGCGACGCCGGTCCGGGCGATCAGCACGCCGGCCACCGCGGGCCCGACCGCCCTCGCCACGTTCACGCTGATTGAACCCAACGCGGACGCCGACCGCAGTTGCTCCTGCGGCACCAGCTCCGGGATCACCGCCGCCCAGGCCGGCAGGGTCAGCGCCTGCCCGACCCCGAACGCGAAGGTGAGGGTCAGCAGCAGTGCCGGCGGCATCCGGCCGGTCAGCGTGAGCAGCGTCAACGCCACCGCCACCGCCACCAGGAACAGCTGCACGGCGATCAGCAGGTGCCGGCGGTCGAAGCTGTCGGCCAGCACCCCGGCGGGCAACGCCAGCAGCAGCACCGGCAGCAGACTGGCGGTCTGCACCAACGCGACAAGTGTGGAGGCGTTGGAATGGTTGATCAGCAGCCACTGCGCGCCGACGGTCTGCATCCAGGTGCCGATGTTGGCGGCGAGCAGGGCCAGCCACAGGTTGCGGTAGACCGCCGTCCGCAGCGGCGCCCAGGCCGAGGCCGGACGGTCGGCGGGTCCGGCTGCGGCAGTCACCACCGCCCATCCGCGCGCAGCACGCGCTCACCGGAGACGTAGAGGTCGTCGGGTTCGAGCAGCAGCAGTCGGACGACCTCGGTGGCGACCTGTTCGGGCATGGCGTACACCTCGTCCAGGAACTCGGCGCCCACCCGTTCCTGTAGCCGCGTCGGCATCGGCCCGGGATGCAGCTGCATCACCTTCACCCGGTTGCTGTGCTGGGCCTCGGCCAGCGAATCGACAAGGCTGTTGCCGTAGCTCTTGGTGGCCCGGTAGACGGGGATGCCGGGCCGGGGGGCCGCCAGCGCCAGCGCGCCGATGTAGACGACGTTGCCGTGACCCTGCCGGTGCAGGTGCTGCACCGCCTCCCGCAGCAGGTACGTGATGCCCAGAACGTTGATCTCCACGGCCCGGCGGATGTGTTCCACCGACAGGTCCCCCAGGTCGCCGCCCGCCCACATGGAGGCGCAGGCCGCCACCCCGTCGATCGCGCCGTAGCGCTGGACCACCTTGGCGAAGGAGTCGCGGACCTGCTCGTAGGAGGAGATGTCGCAGACGGCGCCGTCGCAACCCAGCTCGTCGGTCACGGCGGCGACCTCGGCCGGCACGTTGCCGAACACCACCACCTGATGCTCGTCGACGAGCAGTCGGGCCACCGCGAGGCCGAGACCGCTGGTCCCGCCGACCACCACGAAGGTTCTGGCACCCATGTCTCTCCAGCCGCCGCCAGCACAGGCCACGCGGGGCGCGTGACGGCGCGTTCTTCCCGTTTCCGGACCCCGCACACCCCTTTTCCGGTAGTGCTGGGCATACCCCGAAGAGTGGATCTGGACGGCTGGGGCACCCGGTCGCTCCCGATTAGCGTCTGCTGCATGACCACGGAACACCCTTCGCACCTGGCCGAGGCGCTACGCCGCCGCCGCTGGCTGGTCTCCGCGTGGCCCTGGCGCGCGCTGGCCTACCTGGTGACCACAGTGCCGATCGCCGGCGTGCTCGGCGTCGGGCTGCTCGTCATCGGCGGACCCATGCTGCCCGTCGTCAGTACGCTCCGGCAGCACGGCCGTCCGCCGAGCATCGCGCTGATGCTGTTCCTGATCACCGGCAGCATCGTCCTGCTGGGGTTGGCCCCGCTTCTGAGCTTCGCGGTGGCCGCCGTCGAGCGGTGGCGGGTCCGGCTCGTCGACAACCGTCCACTGCCCTCGTCGCCGTGGCCGGGCCTGACCGCCCGCTACCGCAGCGCCGCCACCTGGCGGGAGGTGGCGTACCTGTTCTGGCTGGGCGGGTTCACGCCGGTCGCGTACTGGGTGTTCCTGGTGCTGGTGCTGCTCGACCTCGGGATGATCTCCAGCCCCTGGCTGGCCGGCGACGCCAACCAGCCGGTGGTGATCTGGCAGCCGATCGACAGCACCGGCGAAGCCATTCCGTACGCGATAGTGGGGGTGCTGCTGATCCCGGTTCTCTGGTACGCCATCGGTCTGCTCGCCGCGCTCCAGGCAGCCGTGGCCCGGTGGTTGCTGGCCCACCCGGTGGACGCTGCGGCGCTGCGCGAGGTCACCCGCTCCCGCACCCGACTGGTCGGCGCGTACGAGGCCGAACGCCGCCGCATCGAGCGCGACCTGCACGACGGCGCACAGCCGCGGCTCACCAGCCTCACCCTCCAGCTGGGGCTGGCCCGGCTGGACGTACCCGAGGACTCCCCCGCCTCCCGACCACTCGCCGTGGCGCACGACCAGGCCCGGGGTCTGATGGTGATGCTGCGGCAGTTGGTGCACGGCATCCGCCCGCAGAGCCTCACCGACCTCGGCCTGGCCGGCGCCGTCCGCGAGCTGGCCGACGCCGCCACCATCCCGGTCACCGTGCAGGCCGACCTCCACGACGAGTTGCCGGAGATAGTGGAGACCACCGCCTACTTCGTGGTCTCCGAGGCGCTGGGCAACGTGGCCCGGCACGCCCGGGCGACCCGCGCCGACGTACGCCTCACCCTGGCCGGCGGTGACCTCGTCGTCGAGGTGACCGACGACGGTCACGGCGGCGCCGACCCGGCCCGGGGCAGCGGCCTGACCGGGCTCGCCGACCGGGTCGCCGCCGTGGACGGCCGGCTGCTGCTGTCCAGCCCGCCCGGCGGGCCTACAGTGGTCCGGGTGGAGCTGCCATGTCGTCGGTGACACGGGTGGTGCTCGCCGAGGACGAGGTGCTGCTGCGGGAGGGTCTGGTCGCGCTGCTGACCCGCTTCGACTTCACCGTGTGCGCGGCCGTCGGCTCCGCACCGGATCTGCTGGCGGCGGCCCGCGACCACCAACCGGACCTGGTGCTGACCGACATTCGGATGCCGCCGGGCCGCCGCGACGACGGGCTGCGCGCGGCGGTCACGCTGCGCACCGAGCGACCGGACCTCCCGGTCGTGGTGCTCAGCCAGTACGTGCAGACCGGGTACGCGGCGGCGCTGCTGGACAGCGGCGACGGCCAGCGTGTCGGCTATCTGCTCAAGGACCGGGTCGCCGAGGTCACCGAGTTCGTCGACACGCTGCGCCGGGTCGCCGGCGGCGGCACCGCCATCGACCCGGACGTGGTCCGGCAGCTTCTGCACCGCCCCCGCGACCCGCTCGCCGCGCTGTCCGCCCGGGAACGCGAGGTGTTGGCGCTGCTCGCCGAGGGGCGGTCCAACGCGTCGATCGCCGGTCGGTTGCACGTCAGCGAGGCAGCGGTCGGCAAGCACGTCGGCAACATCCTGCTGAAGCTCGACCTGCCCCCCAGCGACGACACCAACCGGCGGGTGCTCGCGGTCCTCACCTACCTGCGCGCCGACTCGGTGACCTGACCGGCGCTGGGCCGAGATCGGGCCCGACCGCCCTCGGCGTAGATTCTTCTCAGCGGTACGGCGCCAGGTCAGGGCGCCGACCATCCAGACGGGGGCACGGCATGGCGAAGGCGTTGCGGGTTGGTCTGCTGGGGTACGGGCTGGCGGGCCGGGTGTTCCACGCGCCGCTGATCGCCGCGACTCCCGGGCTGCGGCTCGACGCCATCGTGACCCGTGATCCGCAGCGACGCGAGCAGGCGCGGCAGCACTTCCCGGACGCCCGCCTGGTCGACGACGCCGACGAGTTGTGGCGTACCCCGGATGCCCTGGACCTGGTCGTGGTGGCGACGCCGAACCGGCAGCACGTGCCGATGGCGCGCGCGGCGCTCGCCGCCGGCCTGCCTGTCGTCGTCGACAAGCCTCTCTCCCCGACCGCCGCGGAGGGCCGCGTGCTGATCGACGAGGCGACCGAGCGTGGGGTGCCGCTGACGGTCTTCCAGAACCGGCGCTGGGACGGCGACTTCCTGACCGTCCGCCGCCTGGTCGAGCAGGGCGAGTTGGGGCAGGTGCTGCGCTTCGAGTCGAGGTTCGAGCGGTTCCGTCCGACGATCAAGCCGGGCTGGCGGGAGCTCGCCGGTCCGGAGGAGGCCGGCGGTGCCCTCTTCGACCTCGGCGCCCACCTCGTCGACCAGGCGGTGCAGCTGTTCGGCCCTGTCGAGCGGGTCTACGCGGAGGTGGACCGTCGCCGCGCGGGGGCGGCCGTCGACGACGACGCCTTCGTGGCGTTGACCCACGCCAACGGGGTCCGCTCACATCTGTGGATGGGCGCTGTGACAGCTCAGCTCGGGCCGCGTCTGCGGGTGCTGGGCGATCGGGCCGGCTACACCAGCTACGGGCTGGACGTGCAGGAGGCGGCGCTGCACGACGGTGGCCGACCGGACCAGCCGGGCTGGGGCGAGGTACCGCCGGACCGCTACGGCCTGCTCGGCGTCGACGGTGACCTGCGGCCGGTGCCGACCGAACCCGGCGCGTACCAGAGCTTCTACGCCCAGGTGGCGGCTGCGCTGCGCGACGGCGCGCCGATGCCGGTGGACCCACGGGACTCCGTCCACACTGTCGAGTTGATCGAGCTGGCCCACCAGTCGGCGGCCGAGGGCGTGGTGCTGCCGGTCCCGACCGCCTGAGCGGTTCGCACCTCCCGCCACCCGGGCTCCTGACGCGTACGCGAAAACCGGTGGAGCGGCGCCGCCGTGCGCCGTTACCGTGCTGCGCAACCAGGTCGTCTAGGCAAGGACGTGCCGTTGTACACCCTGTGAGACATCCCGAGAGCTGATCTGTCGCGCGTCGCGCCTTTGCGCCGCGCTCCTTTTTGCTGCGGACTTTCTCACTGAAACCGGTGTACCTCTGTGCTCATTCATTGGGCCGTCGTGCCCACCTGCCTGCCCATCGTTCGCCGCCGTTGCCACGCGTGCGCTTCCGGATGCCTTCGGGCGAGCGGCAAGTTCCGGGTCAACGCCAACCACAAGCTCATCGACGTCTGGCTTCTCGTGCTCTGCACCGTGTGCGGGGAGACGGCGAAGCTCACCGTTCTGGAACGGATGACGGTGCGCACCATCCCACCCGAGCTGCTGGACCGGCTCCACGCCAACGATCGCGGCCTGATCGCCGAACTGCTTGAGGATCCGGACGTCCAGCACCGCAACCGATTCGCCCTGGACTGGGACGACGCCTGGCGTCTCGACACCGGCGGATCGGATCACCTGGACCTCGACGTGATCGACGTCGCGGTCCGCAACGCGGCGCGGATCCCGGTCCGGCCGACCCGACTGATCGCTGACGGTTTCGGTCTGTCACGGGGCGAAGTCGGTCGATTGATCACGGAGGGGAAGGTGGTTTCGGCGCTCCGGTTGAGCGGGAAGCTCTCCGGCGACTTCGCCTTCACGCTCAAGCGCTGACCCGCCCTGTGGGGGCCTGTCCGGCACGACGCCGGGCAGGCCCTTGGCAGTTCCTTTAGTGACCAGCACGTTGATCGACTCGGTTTCCGTGAAGACGCGGTGTCAGACCGCCTCCAACACCGCGATTTCACCGAAGTCGAGTGGATCACGCTTGCTGTCCGGTTCGGGCCTTCTTAGTCCGCATTCCGCTCGGAGCGGGCCTCGTCCGGCGCCCGGGCGTCGTCGTCGGTCAACGCGTCGTCCGAGGAGGCGGCGAGGTCGGCGAGCCGCCGCTCGGCCTCCCGGATCTCCTCGTCGAGCTTCGGGTTCTCCTCGTCGGGACCCTGCGACATGGGGACCTCCATCGGGCGCGACCGGCGGACCTCCGGGTACCCCGCCTGAGGGCGGAGACACGGAGACCCGCCGCAATCCCGTGATCAAGTGATGAAAAAAAGCTCAATCCGCTGCCCGGGACCTACTTTTCATCACTTGATCACTTGATGAGTAGTTGAGCCGGCCCACCGGGAACTAATCCTCATCAGGTGAGCGGAAGAGGTGACCTGCGAGCTGACTTCAGCCGAGTTGCTAAGTGGCTACCGAGCGCCGGGCCGGTCGGCGGCGCGCCGGGCTGGAGCCCGGGAGCGTTGCCGACCCGGCCCGGTGCCGGATCAGCGCTGCTTTAGCTCGCGCCAGGATGGGTGGGTGCCGCGCCAGGCGTCGGCGAGGATGGCCGCCGAGGCCCGGCTTGGGCACTGCTGCACCCGCTCACGACCCGACGCCCCACCGATCTGGGCGCGGACCTCCCAACCCTGCCCGTCAGTACGGATGTACACGTCCCGGCGCCCGCGCGGGGTCGTGTCTCCGTTCCACCAGTGCTCCTCCACCTTCATTCGCCGACCGTATAGCAATTCCCGCGCCGAGGGTACGGCGCAGGTATGCCCGGACCGGGGCAAGGGCGACAATCCCGGCGCATTTCGGGCCAACCGTTGACGGTTCGAAACCATAACGGGCGGTTCTCCCGCTCCTGACTTGCGAATCAGGAGCCCCGCCCCACTCTGCACCCTCCGCGCAACTCCCATCCCCAGCCGATGTCGAGACGGGGCGGGAGGTCAGGTTTGGGTTGTCAGGAGGTAGTCGTCGGCTTCGGGGCTCCAGCGCAGCTCCAGTACGCCGGCGGTGGCGGCGGCCTTGCAGAACTGAAGGAAGCTGCGGTAACCGAGTTTCTTCTCGCTGAAGTCGGGGCGGGCCCGGCGTACCTGGTTCTTCAACCCGGACAACGCCACCGGGTTGCCGCCGCTACCGAGGTCCGCCACGACGCCCCGGAGCAGGCCGAAGGCCACCTCCCGGTCGCCGTGCTCGGGCAGTGAGACCTCGGGGTCACCCTTCGCCGGACCCTCGGCCAACTCGATCACGTTGCGCTCGGCGAGGTGGCGCAGCAGCTCGCCGAAGGTGCGGAACCCGTAGTCGGACTCGCTGAAGGTCGGGTCCTTGCGCAGCAGGGTCCGCTTGAGCCGGGAGGCGGTGACCTCACCGTTGGCGCTGCCCTGCAACCCGGCGACGGACTGCGCGACGAGCACGGCGAGCGCGTCCACGTCCCGGTCGGGCTCCGCCTCCTGCTGTCGACGGTCCACCTCCTGCTCCGGCTCGGGTGGGCGTTGCTCCGCGCCGGCCTGCCGGGTGGTGGGACGGGCGCGCCGGCCACGGGCCGGCGGGATGTCCACGCCTTCCAGCCGGTCGTAGTAGAGGAACTCGTCGCACGCCGGGGGAAGCAGCCCCGAGGTGGACCCCTCGACTCCGACGCCGATGACCCGCTTGTTCAGCTCGCGCAGCTTGTGCACCAGCGGGGTGAAGTCGCTGTCACCACTACAGATCACGAAGGTGGAGATGTAGTCGCGTTCGAACGCCAACTCGATCGCGTCGACCGCCATCTTGATGTCCGCGGCGTTCTTACGGGACGCGCCCATCCGCTGCGGGATCTCGATCAGCTCGACGTGGGACCGGGTGAGCATCCGGCGGTCCTCGTCGAAGTAGGACCAGTCGGCGTACGCCCGGCGGACCACCACCCGACCTCGTTCGGCCAGCGCGTCGGCGATGGGCCGGAAGTCGAAGGCCGCGCCGCCGCGATGGTCGCGCGCGCCCAACGCGAGGTTCTCGTAGTCGAGGAAGAGGGCAATCCGGTCTTCTTGATCCACGCGGATCAGCCTACGCCGGGCGCGAGCTGGTCGGGGCGGGCGACGCGCGAGACCTCAACTCGACGACCGTCCATTTCTTGCGGCCTGACAGTCGTTTATTTTCGTTGTTCGATAGGCGTCTTGCAGTGTCCTGTTTAGTGCTGCATCATGACGATCAATGTCGGGCGTCGGGGGAACGCCGGGCGGACCTCCACCACCACCCACCCAGGAGGGTCACCGATGTTTCGCAGCCTCACGCCGGCGCGGGGACGCCCCGGCCGGCCCGGCGGCACCGCCGTCGCGCTCGCTGCCGGTCTCGCCGTACTGGTCGCCGGGCCCACAGTGGCCGTCGCCAGTCCACAGGCGTCCGCCGACGCGCAGCCCGTGATCACCCGGGCTGCCCTCGATCCGGCGCTGGTCGCCGGACGCGGCGCGGACGTCGACTTCCTCGAGCAGGAAGCGGAGAACGCCCGCACCAACGGCGAGATCATCGGGCCCGACCGGACCGCCTACACGTTGCCCGCGGAGGCTTCCGGCCGCCGGGCGGTCCGGCTCACCCCCGGGGAGTACGTGGAGTTCGCCCTGCCCAGCGCGGCGAACGGGATCACCGTCCGCTACAGCATCCCGGACGCGCCGCAGGGCGGTGGAATCACCGCGCCGCTGCGGGTCGCCGTCAACGGCAAACACCTGCGCACCATGACGCTCACGTCGCAGTACTCGTGGCTCTACAACCAGTACCCGTTCACCAACGACCCCCAGGCCGGGCTGCTGCACCCGGACTGGTGGATCACCGAGTGCCAGTGCGTGCCCTCGGCCACCACCCCGTACCCGAGCATCGACAAGCCGTTCCGGCCCACCCACTTCTACGACGAGCAGCGGCTGCTGCTCGGACGTACCTACTCCGCCGGCGACAAGGTCCGGCTCACCGCGCCGCCCGGTAGCGCCGCCGCCTGGACCGTCATCGACCTGCTCGACTCCGAGTTGGTAGCGCCGCCGCACGTCCGGCTGCTCGCCGCGAACGTGCTCGCGTTCGGCGCCGACCCCACCGGCCGGCGGGACTCCGCCGCCGCACTGGACCGGGCCATCGCGTTCGCCCGGCGCGCCCACCTGAAGGTCTACATCCCGCCGGGCACCTACCAGGTGAACCGGCACATCATCGTCGACGACGTGACCATCGAGGGCGCCGGCAACTGGTACACCACCATCAAGGGCCGCGAGGTCGCCCTGCCGACTCCCGCGCCGGACGGCTCGGTACACACCGGAGTCGGGTTCTACGGTCGGGACGCCGCCGACGGCGGCAGCCGCAACGTGCACCTCTCCGGCTTCGCCATCGAGGGCGACGTGCGGGAGCGCATCGACACCGACCAGGTCAACGCGATCGGCGGGGCGATGAGCGACTCCACCATCGACGGGCTCCACCTGCGCCACACCAAGGCGGGCCTGTGGTTCGACGGCCCGATGCGCAACGTCCGGGTCACCAACACCATCATCGTCGACCAGATCGCCGACGCGCTCAACTTTCACACCGGCGTGACCGACTCCCTCGTGGCGCACAACTTCGTCCGCAACACCGGCGACGACGGCCTGGCGATGTGGTCGGAGAAGACGGCCAACGCGCGGAACACGTTCGACCACAACACCGTGCAGTCACCGACCCTGGCCAACGGCATCGCCATCTACGGCGGCACCGACACCACCGTCTCGCACAACCTGGTCGCCGACCCGGTACGCGAGGGCAGTGCCCTGCACGCCGGGGCCCGCTTCGGCGCGGAGCCGTTCACCGGGCACCTGCGGTTCACCAACAACACCACCGCCCGCGCCGGCACGTACGAGCTGAACTGGAACATCGGGCTGGGCGCGATCTGGGTCTTCGCCCTGGATCGCAGCATCGAGGCGCCCATCGAGGTGACCGGCGACGCGTACCTGGACAACACGTACAACGCGATCATGCTGGTCAGCGACTGGCCGGTGAAGGATCTCTACTCGATCTCCGATGCGCGGTTCCGGGACGTCCGGGTCGACGGCACCGGCACCTCGGTGGTCAGCGCCCGCGCGGCCGGGTCCGCCTCGTTCGCCAACGTTGACGCCCGCAACGTTGGCGCGGTCGGCGTCAACAACTGCGGATCGTTCCACTTCACCCCGGCCGGTTCCGAGTTCACGGTGACCGACCTGGGCGGTAACGACGGCGGGTGGCTCGCGCCGTGGTTGTTGCCAAACACCATCACCTGCGACGACCGGCCGCCCGTGTCGCCGCCCCCGCCTCCGGCGCAGTGGTGACAGCGGTGGGCGGCCCGATCGCTCGGGCCGCCCACCGCGCACAGATCAGCGCGTCCTGGCGTACGCCAGCGGCACGGCCGTGGACTGACCGTCCCATCTGCCACTCAGCGTGCCGCCGGCCGGCCCGTCCGCCCCGGGTCCCGGCCGGCGCACGACGACCAGTTCGACGGTGTCGGTCTCGATGAGCGTGCGGTCCTCGTCGACCACCCGTCGCACCGCGCCGACGGCCGACACCTGGGCGTCGGCAGCGCCGTCGACGACGACGGTCACTGTCGGCTCACGCACCTCGCGCCGGCCGTCGACCTCGAAGTACTGCTCCGCCTGGCCGCCGCCGGTGAGGATCGCGTGGGCGAGCGCGGCGGCGTACACCGGGTCGACGCAGCCGTCGTACACCCAGCGCCGGCCGAGCACCGAGTGCTCGGTGGTGCCGACCAGCCAGCCGTCGGCACCGTCGAGGGGCGCGGCACGGTAGGTGAGCGGGACATGGTGGACCGGCCCGTCGCCGGCGGCGACCAGGATCGTCTCGATGCCGACCTCGCCGGCCGGGTCGTCGAAGCGGTAGGCGCCCCGACTCACCACCTCGACGCCGGTCGGTCCGGCGAACCACTGTCGGTCGGGCAGCCAGGCCGTCAGCAGGTCCAGTTTCGTGGGGTGCAGGGTCGCCCTGTGCAGCAGTGCCATGACGGCAGCCTAGTCAGAGGCCCGCGCACTGTTGCCCGCCGATGGTGCAGCTCTCCGGTTCCCGGGCCTTCGGCCGGCTGTCGCGGACGTCGAAGCTGATCGTCTGGGATCCCCCGGCCGCCAGGGCGCCCCCGGTGAAGGTGATCACCCGCCTGTCCTGTCGCCAGTTCGCGCCGTCGACGTCGTCGACGGTGGTGCCTTCGGCGAGGGTGACCACCACAGCCCAGTCCGCCACCGGTGCGCCGCCGGGGTTGCCGACCACTATCTCGCCGGTGTAGCCGAACAGTCGGTCTGACTCGGTCTTGTAGCGGGCCGTGACGGGCGCCGGTGGCGGAGGTGGCGCAGCCGACGCGGGCGTCCGCGAGGGCTTCGCCGACGGGGTCCGGCTCGGCCGGGTGGTCGCCGATGCGGTGGCCCGGGAGCCACGCGCCGAGGGGGTCGCCGTGGGCGCGACTGTGGTCCTGGCCGCCGCCACGGTCGGCGACGGGGTCGCTGTCGGCGCGGGCGCGGCGGTCGGCTTCGAGTCGGGCGGCAACGTCACCCATGCCGCGGTCCCCGCCACCAGTACCGCCCCGGCGACCACGGCGACCAGCGTCCGACGCCGACGAGGGTTGCGGCCGGCCTTGCCGCGTACGCCGATCAGCGGCAGTTCCGCTGTCATCCCACCGTCGGCCCGGCGCAGGTCGACCTGCTGGAAGGCGAGCCAGTCGAGGATGGCCGGCAGCCGAACCGTCAGCGCCTGCCGGAGCTGTTGCTCGCGCGGCTCGTGCTGCTCGGCGGACCACGCGCCGTGCGTGCTGACCTCCCGTAGTTCCAGCCGGCAGCCCTGCTTCGTCGTCGTCACCGTGCAGGTCAGCTCGCTGAGCCGACCGGCCTCGTCACAGGCCAGCACGAGCAGGTCCGGCTCCTGCCGCTCGGTCACCTCGACCTCGACGTTGGCCTCGAAGCCGGGCAGAGCGGCGGTGTGCAGCAGCATCCGGTCCGGTACGCCCTCGACCATCTCGGCCTCGGCGAACCACCGGCCGAGCAACTCCCGATCGGTCAGAGCGCGCCAGACCCGCTCAGCCGGGTGGGACAGGTCGACCTGGGCACCGATCTCGATCACGGCGAGACTCTAACGGGTTGCCCGAGCGGCCTGTCCCGCCCGCCCGAGCCGGTTGCCGGCGTCCTGGTCAGCCCCAGCGGCTGGACCGCTCGACCACTGTGGCCAGCGCGGCCCGGGCGTCGGCGCTCACCTCGGCTACCACCTGCGCCGCCGACACGTCCCGGGCCAGCGGGTGCGCCTGCCCGGCCCACAGGTTGGCCACCGATGCGTCCGCGTCGCGCCGGGCGGCGGCGAGCAGGGGACGGGTCAGGTGCAGCACCTGGGGGTAACCACTCGGTGCCACAGCGTCGTGCTGGCGCAGGAAGTCGTTCGCCACGCCACGGGCCCGCTTACCGGTGAACGCCCGGGTCAACGCGGTCGGCGCGGTACTGGCCACCGCCGCCCGGTGCATCGGCGAACTGCCCGCCTCCGGGCAGCGCAGGAAGGCCGTGCCGAGTTGCGCGGCGGCGGCGCCGGCAGCCAGCACGGCGGCCACCGAGGGGCCGTCGACGAGGCCGCCCGCGGCCACCAACGGCCGGTCACAGCGGGCGGCGGCCAGCCGAAGCAGCGGCAGCAACCCGTAGTCGTCGTCGTCGGGCAGGCCGCCGCGATGCCCACCGGCCTCGGTGCCCTGTACCACCACCGCGTCCACACCCAGGTCGGCGGCGGCGGTCGCGGCGTCCGGGCGGGTGACGGTGGCCCACACCTCGGTGCCCCGCTCGCGCAGGGCGGTCACCGCCGCCCGGTCGGGCAGCCCGAACACGAAGGACACGACCGGGACCGGGTCCGCGAGCAGCGCGGCCAGCTTCTCCGGGTACGCGTCGTCGCCGCCCACCGGCTCGCCCAGGCGCTCGCCGCGCTGCGCGGCCTGCGGGGCGAGCCGTTCGGCGTACGCCCTGATGGCGGCCTCGTCGACGCCGCCGGGGTCGGGCAGGAAGAGGTTCACACCGAACGGCCGATCGGTACGCGCACGGACGTCGGCGACGTCGGCGAGCAGCCGGCCGGTGTCGATCATCCCGGCGGCGAGGAAGCCCAGCCCACCCGCTGCGGACACGGCGGCCACCAGCGCGGGCGTGGACGGGCCGCCAGCCATCGGGGCGGCGATGATCGGGTGGCGCAACGTGGACAGGACGGACATCCCCCCATCCTGCCGCAGGCCCGGCCCGCTCACCGGCGCGCGGTGTGCCGCCACCGCAGCGCGCCTGCCAACCCGAGCAGGACCAGCAGTGTTCCCGCGCCGAGGGCCAACGGCCAGGTCCGACCGCTCCCTCCGCCGACCTCTCCGGCGGCCGGACGGACCGCAGTGGGCGACACCGGGTCGACGGACTCCGTGGCGGGCGCGGCAGTGACAGTGCTGGCAGTGGCCGGGTAGCGCAGGATCGTCGAACGGGTGCCGGCTGATTGACCGGCGGACTCGGAGACGGTGAGCAACGAACGACCGTCGCGACTGTAGGTGATCGACTCGCCCTGCGGCTCGTCCGGCAAGGGGGTGATCCGCGGCGTGCCGGTGGTCAACGCGCGGACCACGTCGCCGTCGGGCACGTCGTACTCGAAGGCGTCGGCGTAGCTGCGCAGCACCACCCGCCGTCCGTCCGGTGCGCTCGCCGCGCCGGTGATCACGCCGCGCCCCAGGAACGAGAACGGGTTGCTGGTAGTGGTCGAGGGCACTGTCACCTGGCCGAGCGCGGTCAGCGGCGTCGTCGCGTCCGGCCGTAGCGCTGTCGCCGGCGCGTACAGGAAGACAGTGCCACTGCCGCCCTTGGTGACGATCAGCGGCCGACCGGACGCGTCGAGCAGCAGCGCCTCGGCGTCGTGCGGACGGTCCGGGTAGGCCATCCGGTGCAGCACCGGCTGCTTCGCCCCCGGCGTGAGCCGCCACACCCCGACAGTCGGTCGGGAGCGGTCGTTGTCACCGATGTCGGCGACCCAGACGGTGCCGTCCCGGCCGATGGCGAGGTCCTCGGTGTCGCGGGGCCGGGACGGGAAGGAGACGGTGCGCACCACATCGCAGCGCTGGTCGAGGAAGAAGATCCGGCGGCGGGCCTCGTCGTCGGCCCCGTCGTTGATCACCACGTACCCGTCGTCGGTGGCGACCATCCCGGAGATCTCGCGCAGCCGGTCGTCGCGCACCTGGCAGACCGGCGTCCCCGCCGCCGCGCCCGCCGTGGCGGCGCCCGGAACCAGCACCACTGCCGGCGGCACCAGGCCCGCGAGCAACGCGGTCACCACCGACCCCGCACGGGCACGCCGCCCCCAGGTCAACCGTCCGCGTACCCGCATCGCCCACCCTCCTCGTCGCGGCCGTGACCGGCCACCCGCCTATCCTGGCCGATCCCGGCCACGGCCGACGGTCAACGGGGGGACGCGCCGGAACCCCTGGTCGATGTACTGTCGCTCCGCCTGATCTTCAAGCCGGAGGGTGGACATGTCCGTGAGCGACACCGCGCCGGCCACCCGGTTCGGACGTCGGCTGCTGCGCCGCCTCGGCCGCCCGGCCGCTGGCGTCGCCGTCGCGTGGGTGCCGCTCGCCGCTGTCGTCTGCGGCCTCTTCACCGGCGCATTGGCCAGCCGGGCCGCCTGGGAGACGTCCCGACCGCAACCCGACCGGGCCGAGGCCGCCGCCATCCTCACCGAGGTCTTTCCCGGCCACGACCTGGGCGAGATCGACACCCCGCCGGCGCTCTTCGTCGTCTACGGGCACGCGCTGCGCCTGGGGACCGTCAAGACCCTGGTGTTCGGTGACGGCGGCGAGTATCAGGAGAGCGCCACCGGCGCCGGCGCTCTCGGCGCGCCGCCGGTGCCCGCCGAGCAGATCGTCTCAGTGGCCCGGGAGCGCCTGACGGGTGCCGGCTGGCGGGTGTACGAGCCGCAGGTGTCCGACCGGGTCAGCTGCACGGACAAGGTGTGCGCCACCCCGCGGGCGGTCACCGACACCGCGCTGACCGCCCGACGTGGCGACACCATCCTGAACGCCTCGATCTCCTCGCAGACAGCCGTCGACGCCAGCTACCTCTCGGTCGAGCTGCACCGCGCGCCACCGCCACTGGTGATCCCCGCCGGAGTGCTCGGCACGGTGCTGGGCGCGGTGGCCGGGTGGCTGGTCTTCGGCTGGGCCAGCCGACGCACCGAGGGACGCCGTAGCCGCGGCACTGTGAACGGCCTGATCGGTGTGGCCACTGTGCTGTGGTGGCTGCCGGTGTTGCTGGCCGCACCGCAGTGGCTGCACCACCACCTCGGCGAGCCGCACCCGGCCTGGCACCCGTACTGGGAGTGGCTGGGCCAGCCGGCCGCCTCGCTGCTCTTCCTGGTCGGCGCGGTGTGCGTGCTGCTGGCGCTGGGGTTGGCCGCCGGTACCCGCCGGAACAGCGCGCCCGAGGCGACCGCCGACTGACCGCCGAGGGTTACCAGTCGGTGCGCAGACCGGTACGGTCCGAGATGTTCACTGTCGCGGCAGGCCCGGACGACGGTCGCCCCTGCCGGGCCCGGCACCGCCGGGCCGACCGGCCATGGAAGGGGCACAGGGTGCGGATCAGAGCGGGATTGTGTGTCGCGGCGCTCGTCGCGGCGGGGCTGGCGGTCGGCACACCGGCCGCCGCCACACCGGCCGCCGTCCCGGTGGCCGGCGCCACCGTGGTGCCGATCCAGGTCACCGGCGACCCGGCGACGCGGTTCAACCTGGTGCTGCTGGGCGACGGCTACACAGCCGCCGACCTGCCCACCTTCCGAGCACACGTGGACCGGCACCTCAACACCCTGTGGACGATCGAGCCGTTCAAGTCCTACCGCAGCTACGTCAACGTCTACGCCGTCGAGATCGTCTCGGCGGAGTCCGGGGTGGACTGTGACCCCGGCCTGTCCGCGCCGCGGCGCGACACCGCGTTGGGCATGGGCTTCTGGGGTGGTTGCAACCCGGCGAGCGTGCAACGCCTGCTCACTGTCGACGGCACCGCCGCCAACGCGTACGCCGACCTGGCCGTCGGCACCAACCCCGGTAACCGCCAGCTGATCGCGCTGGCCAACAGCGGCACCTACGGTGGGGCCGGCGGCAGCAACGCCACCGCCTCCGGTGGCAACGCGCTCTCCGCGCTGATCAGCCCGCACGAGTTGGGGCACTCACTCGGTGGCTTGCAGGACGAGTACGACTACTACGGCCGTGGGGTGCCGGGCGACACCTACAGCGGGCCGGAACCGGACTCGGTGCACCACACGGTCCTGACCGAGCGGCAGATGCGCGACACCCGGGCCAAGTGGTGGCGCTGGCTGGGTGAGCCGAGCGAGGCGGGCGGAACGATAGGCCGCTACGAGGGCGGCCTGTACCTCCAGCGTGGGGTGTGGCGGCCGAGCCGGCACTCGATGATGAAGTCACTGGGCTTCTACTTCGACCAGGTCGGCCGGGAGCGGATGACCGAACGGATCGCCGCCCGGGTCGGCATCGTGCAGGGCGGCACGGCCACCGATCAGGTGGTCGGCGCGGACCGGCTGCTCTGGGTGGACACCCTGCACCCGGTGAGCCACGCGCTGACCGTGACGTGGTCGGTGGACGGCAGGGCGGTGCCGCGTACCGGCAACGCCCGCCATCTTGACCTGCGGAAACTACGGCTCTCCCCCGGTCGGCACACGGTGACCGCCACGGTGAGCGACCCGACGGAGTTCGTCCGCGACCCGGCGGTCCGCAGTTCACCGGCGCTGACCCAGACCCGCTCCTGGACCGTGGACACCGCGGTGCGTACCCCCGCGGTGGTGTCGCCGCTGGCGATCACCGCGTCCACAGCGACCGACCGGCCGGTCGGCGCGCACGACGTGGTGTACGTGCGGACCAGCCAGCCCACCGATCGGGCGCCACGCGTGCGCTGGACGCTCGATGGCCGACCGGTGGCTGACACCGGCACCGACCGGGACGTGGACCTGAGCGCCCTGCGCCTGTCGCGGGGCACCCACCGGCTGACCGCCCGCGTCAGCGAGCCGGGCACCGGGAGGGCGGTGACCCGTACCTGGACGGTCGACGCGACGCGGCCCGACGTGGCGTACGCCCTCTCCGAGCCACTGCTCACCACGACCCGGCCCGGCCGACCCACCGAGTACGTGTACAACGGCCCGTTCACCATGGGGTTGACCGGCACCGACGACGGCACCGGCCAGGTCACCTCGGAGTTCCGGCTCGACGGCGACGGGTGGCACAACTACTACGGCTGGCCCACCGACGCCCGGTCACCGTTCCTGTTCACCGCAACGGGCACCGACGTGGACGGTCTGGTCTACGGCAACCTCGGCTCGGGCGGCCTGTCAGTGTCCCCGTTCGCCGAGCGGTCTCCCGGGTACGGCCGGCACCGCGTCGAGTACCGGGGCATCGACGCCGTCGGCAACGTCGGGCCGGCCCGCGCGTTCGTGGCCACGCTGATCCCACCGCCACCGGCCTGCACCACAGTGGTCACCGGCCGGCACGACGGCCCGCTGACCGTCGCCGCCGGTGTCACCTGCCTGCGCGCGGCCACCGTGACCGGCCCGGTCACCGTCGCGCCCGGCGCCGCACTCGTCGCCCAGGGCTCCTCGATCGCCGGAAACCTGACGGCGTCCCGCGCCACCGCCGTCGAGGTGCTGAACACCGAGGTACGCGGCGCGGTGGCGCTGACCGCCACCAGCGACCACGTCACGATGGTGGGGGCCCGGGTGGCCGGGCCGCTGGCGCTGACCGGCACCGCATCGGCACCCATCCTCGCTGGCGGCGAGGTGGGCACGTTGACCTGCTCGGTCGGCCCGACCCCAGTCGACCTGGGGGCACCCACCACGGTGCGGAATCCGACAGCGGGCCACTGCCGTCGCGCCCTGCCGCCGGCGACATGACGATCAGAGCAGCGGGGCGGCGTGAGTGCGTCGCTGGCGGGTAGGCAGCGGCCCGGCGGCATGTCGACACCCGCCGGGTGGGAGGCTCCGATGAGCACGTACCGGGACGAACAGGGCGGAACGTTCCCTCCGCCGGAGGCGGATGCCCTGGAACAACGGCAGGACGCGTTCGACGTCGGACCGCCGGACCGGGTGTCGGGTGATGTGGACTCGGAGGCGGCCGAGGCCGACCTGGCCGAGCAGGGCGCCTTCCCGGCGGGCACGCTCGAGGAGGTGACATCGCTTCCGGCCGACGCCAACCCGGCGGACGCCCTCGAACAGCGTCAGGAGATCCCGGCCCGCGACGAAGGACGTCGCACCTGATCACACCCGCTCCAGGCCGGCCCGGGCCACCCCGCCGGCTAAGGCCGCCAAGGCGGTGCGGGCCTCAGTACGGGCCCGGCCACCCACCGGGGTCCGGGCCCGACATGGTCTTTCACGGGTGATGCCTGTGAGTCATAACGATGACTCACAGGCATCACGCTCGTAGGGGTGTCCGTGCCCAGGCAGCCAGACCGGCTCAGCCGGCGACACCGACCAGCCGGCTCAGCCGGCGACGACCTGCCAGAGGAGGAACGCGTTGAGCGCGACCACCAGCACGGCCACCAGGGACGCGGCGGCGGTGGTGAGCGGGTGGTTGACCAGGTTTCCCATCAGGTCGCGTCGGCGGGTGAAGGCGACCACCGGGATCAGCGCGAACGGAATGCCGAAGCTGAGGATGACCTGGGACAGCACGAGCGCCCGGGTCGGGTCGAGGCCGATGGCGAGCACGGCCAACGCGGGCAGCAGAGTGACCAGCCGACGCAGCAGCAGCGGCATCCGCCGACGCAGGAAGCCCTGCATGATCACCTCTCCGGCGTAGGTGCCGACGCTGGTGGAGGCGAGCCCCGAGACCAGCAGCGCGACGGCGAACCCGAACGCGGCGGCGGTCCCGATGGTCTGGCCGAGCCCGGCGTGCACCCCCTCCAGGCTGTCCGCGCCGCCCGGGCCGCCGCCCCGGAAGCTGGCTGCGGCGATCAGCAGCATGGCGAGGTTGACAGCGCCGGCGGCGCTCAGGGCGAGCAGCACGTCGGTGCGTTGGCCGCGGAACAGGATCCGACGCTCGGCGTCGTCGGCGGCGGGGATGCGGTCGCGGGTGAGCGCAGAGTGCACGTAGATGACGTGCGGCATGACTGTCGCGCCGAGGATGCCGGCGGCCAACAGCACGCTGTCCGTGCCCTGTAGGCGCGGCACCATGCCGGCCATGGCCGAGCCGGGATCGGAGCCGGAGGCGAGCAGGTTGGCGGCGAAGGCCAGCACGATCACCCCGAGCAGGACGGCGATGGCGACCTCGAAGGCGCGGTACCCGCGCGAGCGCAGGGCGAGCACGGCGAACGCGGCAGTGCCGATGATGATCCCGCCGGGTAGCAGGGGGATTCCGAAGAGCAGGTACAGGGCGACTGCGCCACCGATCACCTCGGCCATGTCGGTGGCCATGGCGACAAGCTCGGCCTGTACCCACATCACCCGGTTCACCCGCCGGGGTAGGCGTTCCCGACACAGCTCGGGCAGGCTGCGCCCGGTGGCCAGACCAAGCTTCGCGGTGAGCGTCTGCACCAGCATCGCCATCAGGTTGGCCACCACCACAACCCAGACCAGCAGGTAGCCGTAGCGGGCGCCGGCGGCGGAGTTGGTGGCGAAGTTGCCGGGGTCGACGTACGCGACGGCGGCGACGAACGCCGGGCCGAGCAGGATCAACCGTCCGCGTACGCGGCCCCGGGCGCGAGCGGCCTGTAGTGGAGTCGCCCTCGACGTCGTCAGTTCGTTGGTGACCATCGAACACCTCCCGTCCGCGGATCGCTGCCGGTCCCTTCCCCGCCGGTTGACCCTTGGGGGCCAACCGGTGGCCTGCCGGTGCCACCGGGTCGGCACGCGCCGGGCGGGATCCGATGCGCCGCCGGCCAGCACGCGGCGCGCCGGACGAGACGCGCCGTGCCCGAACAGAACCTGCCGCGCCGGGCTTGACAGCCGGTGGGTCACCGATGAAGCTGTCTATTAGTCCTACTGTCGTAGGACAACAGGAAGGATCATCGGGAGTGATCGAGTTCGTACTGGACAGCCGGTCGAAGGTGAACACCTACATGCAGCTCGTGCAGCAGGTGAAACAGGCGCTACGGGTTGGCCTGCTGACACCGGGCGACCAGTTGCCGAAGGTCCGGGACGTCGCGCAATCCCTGGCGATCAACCCGAACACGGTGCTGAAGGCGTACCGGGAGTTGGAGATCGAGGGTCTGGTCGGCGGCCGACCCGGGGTGGGCACGTTCGTCCAGCGCACCCTGGCCAGCGCGTCCCTGCCCAACCAGGCCGAGCTGCGCGACGACCTGGTCGCCTGGCTGCACCGGGCGCAGGCGGCCGGTCTCACCGCAGAGGACGTCATCGCCCTGGTCGAGACGACGCTGCGCGCCACCCTCGCCGACGACGCCCCGCAGAAGGAGCCCGCGTGAGCGAGCAGATCGAACGAACCATGAGGCACCGCAAGCGCTCGCGCGACCGCGAAGCGGTGGCGTGAACGGAACGAGAGGACAAGGGATGGACATGGTCTTGGAAGCAGACCGGCTCGGCAAGCGGTACGGCAGCACCTGGGCGTTGCGGGACTGCTCACTGCATCTGCCGGCCGGCCGGATCGCCGCGCTGGTCGGGCCGAACGGCGCGGGCAAGAGCACGCTGCTGCACCTGGCCGTCGGGCTGCTCAAGCCCGACGCCGGCACGGTCCGGGTGTTCGGCCGGTCCCCGTACGGCGACACGGAGGGCCTGGCCGACATCGGTTTCGTCGCCCAGGACACCCCCCTGTATCGGGACTTCACCGCGGCCGAGCTGGTCATCGCGGGTGGCAAGCTGAACAAGCGGTGGGACGCGGCGTTGGCCCGCCAACGGTTGGCGCAGCTCGGCATTCCACCGGACAAGCCGGTCGGCAAGCTCTCCGGCGGGCAACGGGCCCAGGTCGCGCTGGCCCTGGCGCTGGCCAAGCAGCCCCGGCTGCTGCTGCTCGACGAACCGGTCGCCAGCCTCGACCCGCTGGCTCGACGGGAGTTCCTCCAGTCGCTGATGGGCAGCGTCGCGGAGTCGGGCACCACCGTCCTGCTCTCCTCGCACCTGCTGGCCGACCTGGAACGCGTCTGCGACTACCTGATCGTGCTGAACGCCTCTCAGGTGCAGCTCACCGGCGCGGTCGACGACCTGGTCACCGAGCACCGGCAGCTCGTCGGGCCGCGGCACGACGGCGGCGCTGTCGGGGGCGTCGCCGCAGTGCTCCGGGCCAGCCACACCGACAGGCAGTCCACACTGCTCGTCCGCACCGACGGTCCGATCACCGATCCGGCCTGGACGGTCCGCGAGGTCAGCCTGGAGGACATCGTGCTGGCCTACCTGGCCGACGGCACCACGCAGACCAGTCACAGCGAGTGGGGGGTGGCAGCATGATCTGGCTGACCTGGCGGCAACACCGCAAGCAGGCGTTCTACACCCTGCTGGCGCTCGCGGCGCTGGCCGCCCTGCTGGTGCCCATCGGCCTGGCGATGCGGCACACCTTCTCCGACCTCGGGCTGGTGGACTGCGCACGCCAGCTCGCCGACACCAATGTGGCGGCGGCGACCAGGGATGCCTGCGACGCGGGTTTCCGCCGCTTCGGCAACCAGTACAGCGGCCTGAACCTGGTGGCCGTACTGCTGATCACCCTGCCGGTGCTGGTCGGCCTGTTCTGGGGTGCACCACTGGTCGCCCGCGAGGTGGAGCACGGCACGCACCGGTTCGTCTGGACCCAGGGCGTCGGCCGGACCCGCTGGGCCCTGGTGAAGTTCGGGCTGGTGGGCGCGGCCGTCGTGGTCCTCGCGGCGATCTACGGGCTGGGCATGTCGTGGTGGGTCGACCCGCTGACCAAGGCCGCGTACGAGGGCCGGCTCGGTATGATCGTCTTCGACCTGCAAGGCGTCGCGCCGATCGGCTACACCCTCTTCGCCGTCGCGCTCGGCGTCTTCGCCGGCACGATGTGGAAGCGGATGCTGCCCGCCATGGGCATCACCCTCGCCGGGTTCATCGGCGTACGGGCGGCGGTGGAGATCCTGGTCCGGCCGCACTACCAGCCGGCCCGCACCCAGACCTTCCCGATCGAGGGGGAAGGGCCACCGGAGGTCAGCCGGGGGGACTGGATCCTCACCCAGGGTGTGCGCAACCCGGACGGAACGATGATCGCAGAGGACACCCGGATCCAGTGCCCGCCGGGCGGGAAGGGGCCGGACGGTCGGGTCTGCGGGTCCGAGTTGGGCCTCGAACCGGGCGCGTACAACTGGCAGCTGTACCAGCCGGCGGACCGGTTCTGGCTGTTCCAGGGCATCGAGACGGGCATCTTCGTCGCCCTCGCGGTGCTGCTGCTCTACCTGGCGGTACGCCGGGTCCGGCGGATCGCCTAGTTGGGCGACGGGTGCTCGTCGGGGAGCGGGGGCCTCGGCGATCACCCGTCAGCGCAGGCCCTCGACGGTCAGCGACAGCCAGGACGCCAGGTCGTGCAACTCCTCGTGCACAGTCCGTTTCACTTCCGGGGTGAAGGGCACGTCCTCGTGGACGGCGTGCACAGTGAGCGTGCCGCGCCGACGCTCGGCCGTGGCGTCCACCTTTCCGACCAGCCGATCGCCGTGCAGGATCGGCAGCGCGAAGTAGCCCCACCGTCGGGCCGCCTTGGGCTTGTACATCTCCAGCACGTACTCGTACTCGAAGAGGTCAGCGAGGCGGACCCGGTCGTGCACCAGCCTGTCGAACGGTGACAACAGCGCCGTACGCCCGGTGAAGGGCTGCCCGAGTGCGGCCGGGTCCACCCGCCACTCCCCCGCGACGCCCTCGATGACCGCTGGCTCGCCGGCGTCACCGACCTCGGCCGGCTCGCCGGGCACGATCACCGCCCTCGCCCGCGCGATGCCCAGCGCCCGCAGCCGTCGCTCGTCGCGAAGCCGGCGCGCCTGCTCCAGCTCGATGACGGGCACGTCGGCCGGGTAGACCCGCTCGGCCACGTCCCAGAGCCGCTGTCGGCCCTGGCGGCCCGCGATCGCGACCTCGCCGCGCAGGACCAGGAACTCCAGCATCTGGGTGACGTTGCGATTGTTCGTCCAGCCCGACGACGGCCAGGGCACGGCGCTGGTGTCCGGGATGTCGCGGGAGAGCAACGGACCGGAACGGCCGAGCAGGTCGAGGACATCTCGCCGGAACGAGTCGTTGGCGCGCAGCCACTCGCGGTGGCGCTCATGACCCGGTGACGCCGCCATCGCCGCGAGGAAGAGCCCCAGGTCGTCCATCGCTCGCACCATCGCCTGGTGCTCGAAGAGCGTCCGGTCCCGTTCGAGGGCCTCGCGCATCTGCGCTGGCTGGTACGACGAGCCGAGCCGGCTCCAGCAGACGAGGTCGGCGCTGGGCGCGACGGCGGCGGTGGGGTCGATCTGCACAAGGGTCAACTGGCGGACCACTGCCAGCAGGTCGGTCGGACGCGCAGCGGCCAGCAGTTGAGCCCGGATGGCGATCCGCCGCGCCTGGGCCCGATCGAGTCGGTGCGCATCCACGCCGCTGATCCTAATGACGACCACCGACACCGATCGGGCCCAGAGAAGTCGAACCCCGCGTCCGCGCGGGCTCAGCCGGCCAGCCGTCGGTACCAGGTGACCGAGAGTGGCAGGAAGACCGCGACCAGGACGAGCGGCCAGAGCACCGCCAGCAACTGGTAGTGCTGCGCCGCCCAGGAGTCGCCGCCCCAACCGGGGTTGCCGAACAGCTCACGGGTGGCGCCGACGGTTGCCGACAGCGGGTTCCACGCGGCCACCGCACCGAGCCAGGCGGGCATGGTGGACGGTGCGACGAACGCGTTGGAGAGGAAGCCGAGCGGAAACTCCAGGGTCTGCACGGCCACCACTGCCGTCTGCCCGCGGGTGACCAACCCGAGGAAGATGCCGACCCAGATCAGGGCGAAGCGCAGCAGCAGGATCAACCCCACCGCCGCCAGCGTGGCGCCGACCCCGCCGTGTGCCCGCCACCCGATGGCGAGACCGGTCAGCAACAGGACCCCGAGGGTGACCAGCGCGAACAGCATGTCGGCCACCGCCCGGGCCGCCAGCGGCGCGAGCGGCGAGACGGGCATCGATCGGAGCCGGTCGGTCACCCCGCGCTCCAGGTCCTCGGCAACGGCGACAGTGGTGAGGCTGATGCCGAAGACCATGGTCATCACGAACATGCCGGGCATCAGGAACTCTCGGTAGCTCCCACCGCCGGGCACCTGCAACGCGCCACCGAACAGGTAGGCGAACATCAGCACTATCAGGATGTTGAAGCCGAGCGAGGCGATCAGCGGGCCGGGATCGCGTCGCCACCGGGCCAGGCCGCGCCAGCTCAGCGTGCCGCTGTCGGCCAGGAGGGTGGGCCGGCCGGGCGTCAGGTCCACCGGCGGAGCCGGCATGCTCACCGCGCTCATACCGCCACCTCGGCGGTCGCCGCCCGGTGCCCGGTGAGGTGCAGGAACACGTCGTCCAGGGTTGGGCGGCGCAGCGCGACGTCCGCCACCGGGACGTTCACGGCGTCGAGTGCCCGCAACACGTCGATGAGCGCACCGGCCCGGTGACCGACCCGTACGCTCACCATCCGCCGGTCCACGTCGACAGTCGGTTCGTCGTCGGTCGCCCGGCGGATCTGGGCGACGGCGGCGGCGAGGTCGGTCGGTGCCGCGACGACGACCTCGATGCGATCGCCGCCGAGGCGGGTCTTGAGGTCGTCCGGAGTTCCCTCGGCGATCACCCGGCCGGCCTCGACCACCGAGATCCGGTCGGCGAGTTGGTCGGCCTCGTCCAGTTGCTGGGTGGTGAGCAGCACAGTGGTGCCGGTGCGTACCAACTCCCGGACGGACTCCCACACCTCGTTGCGGCCACGCGGGTCCAGCCCGGTGGTGGGCTCGTCGAGGAAGAGGACCGCGGGAGCCAGGATCATGCCGGCCGCCAGGTCGAGCCGTCGGACG
>NZ_JBEZFO010000003.1:0-66471 GCF_040649495.1 Micromonospora sp. NPDC048947 | reverse complement strand
CCTCGTTGCGGCCACGCGGGTCCAGCCCGGTGGTGGGCTCGTCGAGGAAGAGGACCGCGGGAGCCAGGATCATGCCGGCCGCCAGGTCGAGCCGTCGGCGCATACCACCGGAGTACGTGCTGACCGGCTGTTCGGCGGCGTCGGCGAGACCGAAGCGTTCCAGCAGCTCGACCGCCCGTTGACGGGCCCGGCGGCGACCCAGGTGGAACAGCCGGCCGAAGAGCACCAGATTCTGCCGGCCGCTCAGCGCCTCGTCGAGGGCGGGATGCTGCCCCACCAGCCCGATGCGGTAGCGCACCTGGTCGGGCTGGCGGGTCACGTCGAAGCCGGCCACCTCGGCGCGACCCTCGTCGAGTCGGAGCAGGGTGGAGAGGATCCGTACCGAGGTGGTCTTGCCGGCCCCGTTCGGGCCGAGCAGGCCGCACACCGTTCCCTGCGGCACCCGCAGGTCGAACCCGTCCAGCGCGTACCGGTCCCGATACCGCTTGCGCAGCCCCTGCGCCACTATCGCGTCGGCTCTTGTCGTCACAGCGCTCCCTCTCCCGAAACCGTCGTCCGCATTACCGTACGACGTACGATAGCGCGTACGGACAGCCGCATGAAGGGCCGGCGATAACCGTCGCTGTCGACTGTGGATGTAGCGGCCTTGTTGCCTGGCGCCGTCCCGCCTCGGGCAGGTTCGGGGCGGCCGAACGGCGCAAACGGGCGTGATCCACTCGCTTTTGATGAAGTCGGGGTGTCCCTGGCAGCGGGACACCCCGTTTTCCGTGAACCCGAGTCGATCACGTCGTGTGGCCGCCGCGTCGGGGTCGCCGGGGTCGACAGGGTGGATGGGGTCACACGCCACCCGTTCCGGAGCCGGGCCGGCACCGAGCGGGAAGTCGCGCGACTACGCGGGTTCGGCGGTCCCGACCTGGCCCGCGACGCCGACGTTCAACGGGTCGGCCAGGAGTTTGTCGAACGCCAACTCGGCGGCGCCGATCAGGACGGCGTCGCGGCCGAGCGCCGCCGCGCGCAACCGCAGGTGCTCGCGGGAGGCGGGCAGCGGCATGGTGTCGAGTCGGTCCCGGACCACGTCCGCACCGGCGGTGAAGATGTCGCGCAGCGAGCCACCGAACACCACGGCGTCCGGGTTGACCACGTTGACCAGGTTCGCCACGCCGAAGCCGAGCCAGTCCGCCACCTGCTCGACGGCCGCGCGGGCGGTCGGATCGCCGGCCGCCGCGGCGCGCAGCACCTCGGCTACCGCCGCGCGGTCGCTCGGGTCACGGCCGGCGTGCCGCAACAGCGCGGCTTCCGAGATCTCGGTTTCCCAGCAGCCGCGTGAACCGCAGCCGCAGGGCAGGCCATTGGGGTTGACGACCATGTGGCCGACCTTGCCGCTGTGACCCCGGTGGCCGATCACCAGTCGGCCACCGACGATGATGCCGGCGCTGATGCCCAGGTCTCCGTGCAGGTAGATGAGGTCGTCGATGCCGACCGCGACGCCCCGGACGTGCTCGGCCAGGCCGGCGATGTCGGCCAGGTCCCCTGCCACGAAGCCGGGGCCGGAGCTGAACTCCGCCTCCAGCGCGGCGCCGAGCGTCTCGTCGATGCTGGCGATCCGGAGCCTGCCGTCCGGGTCACGGGTGGTGTCGGTGACCGCGGCGGCGCCGCCGACCAGCAGCGCGTCGCCGGCCACCGCGCGTTCCATGTCGCGGACCAGGCCGGCGAGGGGCCCGACGGCTTCGAGCGCCGACATGCCGCTGGGTCGGGGGATCTCCCGCAGATCGAGGATCTGCCCGCCGAGGCCGACCCGGGCGGCACGCAGCCGATCAGCGTCGATGCTCAACGCGTGTGCGTAGACCCGGTCGGAGCGGGGGCTGACCACCAGCGAGGGACGGCCGGCGCGGCGAGCGGTGGTCGGCGCCTCCTCGGTGACCAGGCCGCTGGTGACCAGGTCGGCTGCGAGGGCGCCGATGGTGCTTCGGTTGAGGCCGAGCCGGCTGGTCAGCTCGGCGCGGGACGTCGGTCCGTGCAGGTGGACGTAGCGCAGCACAGCGCCGAGGTTCTGCCGCCGGATCTCCTCCTGGCTGGCGCCGGGGACCGACGGCAGCGGGGATTCGGCGTTGCGGCCGACGCCGGCTGGCCTGGCCCGTACTGGTGTCGCCACGGTCAGACCTCCTTCCGGGTCGAGGCCGGTTGGTGCGGGGGTGCAGGGACGACGATGGGTCCCGGTAGAGGAGACCCGGGACCCATCGGCGTTACTACCTACCGTGCGGTGATTACTTGGTGAGCGGCGCGAGCTTCGGGTCGTTGGCGTACGCCTCAGCCGCGTTCGCCTTGGTGACGGCGACCGGCGGGAGCAGGTACGTGTCGACGACCTTGCTGCCGTTGTTGTAGGACTTGGTGTCGTTCACCTGCGGCTTGTCGCCGGCCTGGAGAGCCTTGACCATGTTGATGGTCTCCTTCACCAGGTTGCGGGTGTCCTTGTTGATCGTCATGTACTGCTCGCCCTTGACGATCGACTTGACCGACTCAACCTCGGAGTCCTGACCGGTGACGATCGGGGTCGGCTTGCCAGCACCCTTGACCGAGGTCAGGATGGCGCGGGCCAGCGTGTCGTTCGGGGAGAGGACGCCGTCCAGCTCCTTGTTGCCGTAGGTCGAGGTCAGCAGCTGGTCCATGCGGGCCTGCGCACCCTCGGCCTTCCAGCCCTGGATGGCGGTCTGCTTGACGTCCTTCTGACCCGAGGCGACGACCACGTTGCCCTTGTCGATCTCCGGCTTGAGCACGTCCATCGCGCCGTTGAAGAAGACACCGGCGTTGTTGTCGTCCGGCGAGCCGGAGAACAGCTCGATGTTGTACGGGCCGTTCGGCTTCTTGGCCTTCATGCCGTCCAGCAGGGCCTGGCCCTGGAGCTGGCCGACCTTGAAGTTGTCGAAGGCGACGTAGTAGTCGAGGTCCGGGGTGTTCGTGATGAGCCGGTCGTAGGCGATGACCTTCACGCCGGCCGTGTGGGCCGCCGCGACCTGGGTCGACAGCTGCGCGGCGTCGGTCGCGCCGATGACGATGACCTTGGCGCCCTTGGTGACCATGGCAGTGATCTGAGCCTGCTGGTCGGCCACAGTGGTCGACGCGCCGGCGTACTGCACGTCACCCTGGAAGCCGGCCTCCTTGAGGCCGTTGCTGAACAGGTCACCGGCGAGGACCCAGTTCTCCGAGGTCTTGGCCGGCAGAGCGACACCGATCAGCGAGTTCGCCGCGAAGCCCTTGGCGTCGCCGCCCTTGGTGTCGGAGTCGCCGTCGCGGCCGGAGCCGCAGCCGGCGAGGGCCAGCATGGCGGCGGCGCTGATGGCCACCACCGACGTGCCGAAGAATTTACGCATGGTGAGGACTTGCCTTTCTAGATGGTGAGGCGGGTAGTGAGGTCGGTGGCCGTCAGCCGGACACCGCTGCCTTGGCGGGCTCGCGCTCCGCGTCCGGCGGTGAGGCGGGTGGGGCGGAATCCTCGCGGCGGAAGGGCCGCATCAGGCTCCCGATGATGGAGAAGCGCCCCTGGCTCTTGTTGTAGACGTCGATCGCGACGGCCAGCAACAGGACCAGACCCTTGATGATCTGGACGCGGTCGGTGCCGACGCCCATCAGCTGCAGGCCGTTGTTGAGCACGGCCATGACGAGACCACCGACGATGGAGCCGCTGATGGTGCCGATACCGCCGGCGACGGCCGCGCCACCGATGAAGACGGCGGCGATGGCGTCCAGTTCCCAGCCGTTGCCGTCCTGCGGCCCGGAGGCCGCCGAGCGGGCCACGAAGATCATGCCGGCCAGCGCTGCCAGGACGGACATGTTCATCATGACGAAGAAGTTGACCCGCTTGAGCTTCACACCGGACAGCTCGGCCGCCCGGGAGTTGCCGCCCACCGCGTAGATGTGCCGGCCACCGGCCGTGTTGCGGGTGTAGAAGGAGTAGGCGATGACCAGGACCAGCAGGATGATGCCGGAGATCGGGAAGCTGGTGCCGACGCGACCGCTGGCGAAGCGCAGCGCCGCGAAGGCGATCACGCCGACCATGATGGCCATCCGCAGGATGGAGATCCACATGGGCGCCGGGTCGGCGTCCATGGCCCGTCGGGTCTTGCGGGACTGGATCTCGCGCCACACCACAGCCAACGCCGCGGCCAGGCCGAGCAGCAGCGTGGCGTTGTTGTAGCCGGTGTTCGGACCGAACTCGGGCAGGAAGCCTGAGCCGATCTCCCGGAAGCCCTCCGGCACCGGGACGGTGCTCGCGTTACCGATGAACTGGTTGCCGCCTCGGAAGAGCAGCATGCCCGCCAGGGTGACGATGAACGCCGGCACCCCGATGTAGGCCACCCAGAATCCCTGCCAGGCGCCGATCACCGCGCCGATGGCGAGGCCGAACACGATGGCAGCGGGCCAGGGAAGGTCCCACTCGGTCATCGACTTGGCGACCAGGATGCCGGCGAAGGCGGCGACCGAGCCGACCGAGAGGTCGATGTGCCCGGCCACGATCACCATGAGCATGCCGATGGCCAGAATCAGAATGTACGAGTTCTGCTGGAACAGCGCGATCAGGTTGTCCGACCGGAGGGTGAGGCCATCGGTCAGGATCTGGAACAGAACGACGATCGCCACCAGGGTGAAGATCATTCCGAACTGGCGAGCGTTGGAGGTGGTGCCTCCGAACAGGTTCTTCTGAAGGTCCTTCAATCGGCTCATCGTGTGGCCATCTTCTTCGTCGAGGTCATCTGCTTCATGAGGGTTTCCGGGGTGGCGTCCGCCCGGGCGATCTCGCCCGTGATGGCGCCTTCGAACACTGTGTAGATGCGGTCGCACAGTCCGATCAGCTCAGGCAGCTCCGAGGAGATGACGATGACGCCCTTCCCCTCGTCGGCGAGCCGCTGGATGATGCCGTAGATCTCGTACTTGGCACCCACGTCGATGCCGCGCGTCGGCTCGTCGAGGATCAGCAGGTCCGGGTCGGTGAACATCCACTTGGCCAGGACGACCTTCTGCTGGTTGCCGCCGGAGAGCTTGGAGACGCTCTCGTCGACCGTCGGAGCCTTGGTCCGCAACTCCTTGCGGTACGACTCAGCCGCCTGGTACTCCTCGACCTCGTTCAGGACGCCGTGGTGCGAGATCTTGGACAGCTTGGCCGCCACTGTCGACGTCTTGATGTCGTCGAGCAGGTTGAGGCCGATCGCCTTGCGGTCCTCGCTGACGTAGGCGAGGCCGTTGTCGATGGCATCCGCCACCGACTTCAGGACGATCTCCTTGCCGTCCTTGATGATCGTGCCCGACTCGAACACCCCGTAGGAGCGGCCGAAGACACTCATCGCGAGTTCCGTGCGGCCCGCGCCCATGAGACCGGCGAAGCCGACGATCTCGCCGCGGCGCACCACGAAGCTCTCGTTCTTGCAGACCTGCCGCTCGGCGGAGATCGGGTGCCGGACGTTCCAGTCGCGGACCTCGAAGAAGACCTCACCGATCTTCGGCGTGTGGTCCGGGAACCGGCTGCTCAGCTCGCGGCCGACCATGCCCCGCACGATCCGGTCCTCGTCGACCCCGTCCGCCTTGACGTCGAGGGTCTCCACTGTCCGGCCGTCGCGCAGGATGGTGATCTGGTCGGCGATCGCCTCGATCTCGTTCAGCTTGTGCGAGATCATGATCGAGGTGATGCCACGGGAGCGGAACCCGCGCAGCAGGTCCAGCAGGTGCTTGGAGTCCGCCTCGTTGAGCGCCGCGGTGGGCTCGTCGAGGATGAGCAGCTTCACGTCCTTGGCGAACGCCTTGGCGATCTCGACGAGCTGCTGCTTGCCGACCCCGATGTCCTTGATCAGGGTGTCCGGGTCCTCTTCCAGACCGACCCGGGCCATCAGGTCCAGCGCCATCCGGTTCGCGGCCTTCCAGTCGATCGCGCCCCGCTTGCGCGGTTCGTTGCCGAGGAAGATGTTCTCGGCGATCGACATCCCTGGAATGAGCGCGAGCTCCTGGTGGATGATCACGATGCCGGCGTTCTCACTGGCCCGAATGTCGGAGAACTTGCTCTCCGACCCCTGGTAGATGATCTTGCCGTCGTAGGTGCCGTGGGGGTACACCCCGCTGAGCACCTTCATCAGGGTGGACTTGCCCGCGCCGTTCTCGCCGCAGATGGCATGGATCTCGCCGGCGCGAACCACCAGGTTGACGTCGGAGAGGGCCTTGACTCCGGGAAACTCCTTGGTGATGGAGCGCATCTCAAGGAGGATGGGCACGTCGCTCATAGCTCGTACCACCTCGCCAACGTCATCGGTTGCCTCCGGAAGGTTGAACCTTCACTTGGTTTTGTTGTTGACGGCAACGTATTGCGGCCGGAGGGCCATCCGCAAGGCGAGGGACTGTTGAAAAAGTAACAATCCGGTAATATAGATGTCGCACAGTGTTCGTCCGCCACAGCGGCAACGACAGCCCCTCCCGGTACCCCGGGCCTGACCGAAGCACCCACCCCCACCTGCGACAACGCGCCAATCGACCTCGGCCGTTCCCGCGGCTTTCCCACCAGGAAAGATGCCTCAGGGGCGGTGCATCCGGTAACGCAGCGCACATGTCGTGCCATCGAATGATGGGAATCGGGCGTTAGCCCAACGCCGCACGCGGGGCGCACCAGGAACCTCTGGCCGCTGATGTGACCCACGCCTCTACCGGCCGTACGCATCGACGGCCACCACCCTGGAGCGACGTGCACCGGACGACGGGTCAATGCCCTGACGTCCCTTAAGCGCAGTTCGTGACGGCACAACGCGACCGGCGGGCCGGGGGGCGTCGACCGGTCAGCTCGGGTGCAGCACCGCCTTGATCACGCCGTGTTCCCGGCGGTCGAAGTGGCGATACAACTCCGGGGCGTCGGCGAGGGTGCCGTGGTGGGTGACGATCATGCTGGGCCGGGCCCGGCCCGCGACGACGAGGTCCCGCAGCAGGACCGTGTAGCGGCGGTCGTGGGTACGACCGAACCGGACGGCCACCCCCTTGCTGAACAGCGCTCCCCACGGCGCGACCACATCCTCGTGACCGTCCGCGCCGGGCGCGGGGCGTGGATCCTGGTCCGGGTACACACCGGCGACCGCGATCGCGCCAGCGGCGTTGACCAGCCGGGCCGCGTCGGTGATGACCTGGTTCGGACGCTCCCGGTCGGGGTGCTCCCGGTCGCGGGCCTGGAACCCGACCGCGTCGATGACCTTGTCGACCCCGCCCAGCTTCTCCTCGCCGAGCGGCAGCCCGGTCCGGGCCCGGTCGGCGCGGATCTGCTCGACCGGGTCGCCCCGACGGAAGTCGATCGGCACGGCGCCGATCTCGCCGGCCTTGTCGAGTCGGGCGTCGACCCCGTCGACGGAGTACACGACCCGGGCCCCTCGGAGCAGCGCCGCGTGGGCGCCGAGCAGACCGACGGTGCCTGCGCCGAACACGGCCACCGTGTCACCGGGCCCGACCTCGGCGAGGGTGGCGGCGTGCCACCCGGTGACGAACGCGTCGGCGAGCAGCACGAAGTCGTCCTCGTACCCGTCCCCCGGCTCGCCGGGCAGGGGTACGCAGTTGGCGTCGGCCCACGGCACCCGCAGCAGGTCGGCCTGCGCGCCCCGGTACGGACCCATCCCCGCGTACCCGTACGCCGCGCCCGGCCCCTCGGCCCGGGCCCGCAGGCAGGCCGCGGAGAGCCCGCGGGCACACATCACACACGTACCGCAGAACAGGTGCGTGGGGATCACCACCCGGGTTCCCGGTCGGACGGTCTGCACCGCGATGCCCACCTCCTGCACCACGCCGAGCGGTTCGTGACCGAGCACCAGGCCGGGCTCGGCGCTGGTCCGTCCGTCGTACATGTGCAGGTCGGTGCCACACAGGGCGGTGGAGGTGATCCGCACGAGCGCGTCGGTCTCCGCCTCCAGTGTCGCGTCGGGCACCTCCCGGACCGCGACCGTCCGGACGTCCGCGTAG
The DNA here is from genome assembly GCF_040649495.1 of Micromonospora sp. NPDC048947. Taxonomy (NCBI): domain Bacteria; kingdom Bacillati; phylum Actinomycetota; class Actinomycetes; order Micromonosporales; family Micromonosporaceae; genus Micromonospora; species Micromonospora sp. NPDC048947. The sequence goes on along the minus strand of NZ_JBEZFO010000003.1, from coordinate 58,500 downwards.
ACGACGGCTCTCATCCCGGCTCTCCTGTTCGGCTGTGGAACGGCCGGTCTTCCCCCGACTGGGCCGTTCATGCCTGCCCGACCCAGCAGCCGGTGGCGGTGCTATCTTAGGACCCCTAAGTTTCTTCCTAGTGAAGCAAAGGTTGGATATGCCACGGCAGGGGTTGACCAGCTCGCGGGTCTCGGCCGCCGCGGCCGAGCTGGCGGATTCGGTGGGCCTGTCCCGGTTGACCGTCGCGGCCGTCGCCCGGCACTTCGGGGTCTCGGACGCCGCCCTGTACGTACACGTCCGCAGTCGCGACGCGTTGATCGAGCACGTCGCGGTCCGGGCCGCGGCCACGTTCGCCGACGCGCTCGCGATAGCGGTGGCGGGGCGGGCCGGCCGCCAGGCCCTGATCGGGTTCGCCGACGCCTGGCGCGCGTTCGCCGTCGCCCATCCGGGGCAGTACGCGGCCACCCAGCTTCAGCTGCCGCCCGAGGTCGGCACAGGGTCGGCCGGGCACCTACGGATGATCGAGCTGAGCTACGCGATGCTGCGCGGGTACGGGCTCGACGAGCCGGCCCTGACCGACGCGATGCGATTCGTCCGAAGCACCTTCCACGGCTTCGCAAGCCTTGAGACGGTCGACGGTTTCGGGCATCCCCGCGCTGTCGACGCGTCGTGGCAGTCGATCCTCGACGCGGTGCACACGACCTTGAGCAACTGGCCAACCCAGAAACAGGAGCAGCGGTGAACAGCCACGATCAGACGGTCGAGTCGGCCGACGGGACCCACCTTGTGGTACGACGACTGGGCGTCGGAGACCCCGTCGTCCTGGTGCACGGCTCGGGTGGCGGGCTGCACTCCTGGGCCACCGTCGCGGAGCACCTGGCTCAGGAGCACGAGCTATGGCTGCCGGCCCGGCGCGGATACGGTCCCAGCGATGTCCCGGCCGGCACCAAGTCCTTCCGGGCCGAGACCGCCGATCTGCTCGCCGTCATCGAGGCCGCCCGGCGATCCTCGGGCCAGCCGGTCCATCTCGTCGGCGCGTCCTACGGAGCGACACTGGCGTTGCACACCGCAGTGGCTAATCCGCGCGATGTACGCTCCCTGGCCATCTTCGAGCCGCCGCTCTACGCGGCCGGGGCGCAGGTCGCGCCGCTGCTCGACCGGTACCGTGCCGCCTTCGAGCGCGACGATGCCGCCGCGATGGCAGCGGCCCTGAACGACGTGACGCGGGTTCCGGCCGAGATCGTCGCAGCGATGGCCGCCGGAGCGGGCGATCGGGTGCCCGACCCGGTCGAGGCGCGCCGCTCGGCGATCGGCTGGCTGCATGATCTGGAGGCGCTCGCGCAGGACAGCACCGACATCAGCCGGTGGTCCTCGATCGCCGTGCCGACTCTCCTGCTGGCCGGCGCGGACACCTGGGAGCCGATGCCCACCACGATGAACGCCCTCGCGAAGGCGATTCCGACGGCAAGCTACGTCGTCTGGCCGGGTCAGTCGCACTTCGTGACGATGACGGCACCCACAATGGTCGCCGACGCGTTGCGGCAGTTCTTCGCCGAGGCCCCGCCGGTCTGACCCAACCCACCCGAACGCCCGGCGGCGGCCGGTGGCACACCGGCCGCCGCCATGGAGCCGTCCCGCTGCCGGCGCGTTGAAGCGGGCCGACGCCGGGGCAGCGCGTCTACTCGGGCACCTGCCGCTGCCGGAACTGCTCGACCGGGAGGCCGCCGCGACCCCAGTTCTCGGTCTCGACCTCGTCGATCACCACAAAGGTCGACGTCAACGGTTTGTTCAGGACGTCGCGCAGCAGCTCGCTCACGCCCTTGATGAGGGCGGCCTTCTCCTCGGCGGTCGCCGCGGACGTCCCCGCGGTGCTGCCCTCGCGAGTGATCTGGATGGTCACGATCGGCATCGGCTACTCCCTTCTCGGTGTGGGGTGGAGTCAGTGACCGGCGTTCTGCCCGCCGTCGACGTGCAGGATCTCGCCGGTGACGAACGGAGCGGACTCGAGGTAGAGGACGGCGTCGACGACGTCGCTGGTCTCGCCCATCCTGCCGACCGGGTGCAGACCCGCGAGCGTCTGGTGCGTCTCGACCGGGTGCATCGGGGTCTTGATGACTCCGGGCGCGACGGCGTTGACCCGTACACCGCGCGCCGCGTACTCGATGGCCAGCGACTTGGTGGCCGAGCTGAGACCGCCCTTGGTCAGCGACGCGAGCACCGACGGGACGTTCGAGTTGGGCTGGTCGACGAAGCTGGTCGTGATGCTGACGATGTGACCGGCGTCGCTGGCCAGCAGGTGCGGCATGACGCGCCGGGTGAGGTGGAAGAAGCCGGCGAGGTTGATCCCGGTGACCTGGTCGAAGTCCTCGTCGGTGTAGTCGGTGAACGGCTTGGCGACGAAGACGCCGGCGTTGTTCACCAGGGTGTCGATCCGCCCGAAACGGTCCAGAGCGGCACGCACCACCCGCTCGGCCGTGTCGGCCTCGGCGATGTCGCCCCGGACCGTGACGATCTCCGGGTCGTCGGACGCGCCGATCGAGCGCGAGGTCGCCACGACGCCGTACCCGAGCTTGCGGTAGGCGGCCACGAGGTCGGCGCCGATGCCCTGGGAGGCGCCGGTGATCACAACGACCTTCTGGTTCTGACTGCTGTTCATGAGGGAATCACCTTCACTAGACGACTGGTCTACTAAAAACTAGCCGACCGGTCGTGTATCGTCGAGGCGTGGGTCGAACCAGTGACGCGAAGAACAAGATCCTCGACGCGGCCGCCACGCTGATCGAGCAGCGCGGCTACACGGCGCTCGGCGTGGCCGAGATCTGCGCGGCGGCAGGCGTGCCGAAGGGCAGCTTCTACTACTTCTTCGAGTCCAAGCAGGCTCTCGCCCGTACCGTCATCGACGAGCACTGGGTCACCCAGCGACGCCAGTGGGAGCAGTTGCTCGGCAGCGAGCGCGACCCGCTACAGCGGCTCCGGGACCTGTTCGAGGCCACCGAGGAGGTCCAGCGCGTCGGCCAGCAGAAGGCCGGCGTGGTCGCGGGCTGCCTGTTCGGCAACCTCGCCCTCGAACTCAGCAACCAGGCCGAGGAGATCCGCGGCCGGCTCCAGGAGATCTTCGAGGAGCAGATCAGCCTCATCGAGCAGGTGGTCGTCGAGGCGAAGGAGCGCGGCCTGGCCGGCCCGGCGGTCGACAGCCGGGAGGCCGCCCGATCGATCGTCGCGCAGATCGAGGGGCGGGTCCTGCTCGCGAAGTTGCTCAACGACCCGACCCAGCTGGAGACGCTGTGGCGCAACTGCCTCGATCTCCTCCAGGTGCCCGCGCGGGCGCGGACCACCACCGGCTGAACGGACGACGGTCGCTGACCGTCCACTCCGGGCACACCGCGCGGCCGCTCAGTAGCATCGACGAGGCACGATTTTCAGGCGGACCAATCCCCGACCGGATCGAGCACTCGACATGACGACCGAGCAGACCACGTCTCCCCCGCGTGCCGGGGTCGGCATCGCCGCTCAAGGGCTGGGCCAGAGCGTCCGGAGCGGTCGCCAGATCCTGACCGACATCTCAGTGAGCATCGCGCCGGGCGAACTGGTCGCGATCATCGGCGCCAGCGGCGCCGGCAAGACCACCCTGCTGGAGATCCTCTCCGGGGTACAGCGACCGGTGGCCGGCACCGTCACGTACGACGGCACCACCACGGCCGGCACCATCGGTGTCGTTCCGCAGGACGACATCATCCACAGCGAGCTGCCCCTGGCCCGCACCCTGCGGTACGCCGCCCAACTGCGCCTGCCCTCCACCACCGGGCCGGCCGAGATCAGTGACCGGGTCGCGGAGGTGCTCGCCGAGCTGCGGCTCACCGATCGGGCCGGCACGCCGGTCGGCCTGCTCAGCGGCGGTGAACGCAAGCGCGCCAGCATCGCCGTCGAGCTGCTCACCCGGCCCGGCGTGTTCTTCCTGGACGAGCCCACCTCCGGATTGGACCCGGCGATCGCCGTGGAGCTGCTCCGGGCGCTCCGCGCGCTCGCCGACACGGGTGCCACAGTCGTGCTGACCACCCACCAGGTCACCGACGTGGACCATTGCGACAGGGTCGTCGTGCTGACCCGTCAGGGCCGGCTGGCGTTCACCGGCGCGCCGGCCGCCGCCCGGGAGTTCTTCGGCCTGCGGTCCCTGGTCGAGGTGCACCTCCGGCTCGACGAAGCGACGCAACCCGCCGAGTGGCCCGATCGCTTCGCCGAGCAGCGCCCGGCCGAGCCGCTGCCCCGTAGCACCGACTGTGACGTCGCCGAGAGGCCGCCGCGGCGCGTCGGCCGGCTGCGCCAGTGGGCGGTCCTCAGCGCGCGCAACGCGGAGATCGTCGTCCGCAACCGGCTGACCCTGGCGATCCTGCTCGGCTCGCCGCTGATGGTGCTCGGCATGTTCGCGCTGCTGTTCCGCCCGGGGGCGTTCGAGCCGACCAGACTCAGCCCGACGGTGACCGTGATGATCCTGTTCTGGATCGCGTTCGGCGGCTTCTTCTTCGGGCTGACCTACGGGCTCCTCCAGATCTGCACCGAGCTGCCGATCCTGCGCCGGGAGCGGCTGGCCGGTGTCCGGCTGGTCCCGTACCTGCTGGCGAAGGTCGCGGTGCTGCTGCCGCTGCTGGCAGTGGTGGACCTGGCGCTGCTCGGGGTGCTGCGCGGCATGGACCGGCTGCCGCCGGTCGGCGGCGCCGACTTCGCCGCCCTGTACGCGACGCTGCTGCTCTCCTCGGCGGCGGCGCTCGCCCTCGGTCTGCTCTGCTCGGCGGCCGTGTCCGACGCGGCCCAGGCGACGCTCATGCTGCCGATGCTCTGCTTCCCACAGGTGCTGTTCGTCGGCGCGATCCTGCCGGTGCCGGCCATGGCGGTCGGCGGTCAGTGGCTCAGCTACGCGATGTCCAACCGGTGGGCGTTCGAGGGCTTGGGGCACACCGCCGGAGTGGAGCGGCTCTGGCGCGACGGTGGTTCCCCGCTCGGCCCGCCGCTGCTGGCCACGTACGGCGACAGCTTCTCCCGGCCGGTGTGGATCGACTGGCTGGTGCTCGGCGGTTTCGTGCTGCTCTTCCTTGGCGCGGCCTGGGCGGTCCTGCTCCGACGGGATCCCCGTCGTGCGTCCTGACCCGACGTCGCACGCCTCCCCCACCGGGCTGCCGGGATACGCCGCCACCGGCCGGATCGACGAGCTGCGCGCCACCGAGTACCCACACCTGGACACCGACGGGCAGGTGTACCTCGACTACGCCGGGGCCGGGGTGGCTGCCCAGGCGCAGGTTCGCGCCCACCACGACCGGTTGCTCGCCGGCCTCTACAGCAACCCCCACTCGGAGAACCCCACGAGTGTGGCGGCGGGCTCGCTGGTGGAGTCGGCGCGACGCGCGGTGCTCGACTTCTTCCGCGCCGACCCGGCCGAGTACGCGGTCATCTTCACACCGAACGCCAGCGGGGCCTGCCGGCTGGTCGGCGAGGCGTACGACTTCGGCCGGGCCGCGCCGCTGGTGCTCACCTGGGACAACCACAACTCGGTGAACGGCATTCGCGAGTACGCCCGGTCGGCTCGCGCGTCAGTGCGCTACCTGCCGCTGACCGGGCGGGAGCTGCGGGTCGCCGAGTCGGACCTGGTCGCGGCGCTCGACGCAGGCAGTGGCGGCCTGGCCCGTCGGTGGGGTCGGCCCGGTCGGCGCGGGCTGTTCGCCTACCCGGCGCAGAGCAACTTCTCCGGGGTACAGCACCCGCTGGGTTGGGTGGAGCTGGCCCACCAGCGCGGCTACGACGTGCTGCTCGACGCTGCCGCCTTCGCGCCGACGAACCGGCTGGACCTCAGCGTCGTCAGGCCGGATTTCGTCTGCCTGAGCTGGTACAAGCTCTTCGGCTACCCCACCGGGGTCGGCGCGCTGCTGGCGCGCCGTTCGGCGCTGGCCCGTTTGCGCCGGCCGTGGTTCGCCGGCGGCACGATCCGCGCGGTGAGCGTGCAGGGCGACTGGCACCGGCCGATGGACGACGAGTCGGCGTTCGAGGACGGCACGCTCAACTTTCTGAGCATCCCGGACGTGGAGTTCGGGTTGCGCTGGCTCGACTCGATCGGCGTGGACCTCGTCCACGCCCGGGTCGGCCTGCTCACCGGGTGGCTGCTGGAGCGGCTGGCCACAATGCGGCACGACACCGGCGGGCCGCTGGTCCAGGTGTACGGGCCGACGACGGGTGCGGGGCGCGGTGGCACAGTGACCTTCAACCTCCGCCACCCGGATGGCACGCTGGTCGACGAACGGCTCGTGGCACGGGAGGCGGCAGCGGTCGGAATCGCCCTGCGTACCGGCTGTTTCTGCAACCCGGGCGCAGCTGAGGGCGCGTTCGGGATGAGCCGGACGTCGATGCGGCAGCGGCTGTTGGCGGGGGTCGACACGATCGACAAGTACCTCGCCGTGCTGGGCCTACCGACGGGTGGGGCGGTTCGCGTCTCGTTCGGACTGGCCTCGGTTGCGGCCGACGCGGAGCGCCTCGTCGACTTCGTCCAGTCGACCTACCTCAACCGGAGTGCCGGTACGGAGTCACCACTGCCACCTCGGCTGCGCTGCTGACCTGCCCGAGCCCGCCGACTAGCTGACCTGGGCCACCGGCGCCGGGCGGTGCTTGATCTCCTCCATGAACGGGAACCGGGTGGTCAGCTCGGCGAACGTCAGGCCGGCCCGCCAGGCCGCGGCCACCTGGGCGACCTGCACCAGATCCATGACGTCGCCGCGGGCGAGAACCTCTCCCGAGACGCGCAGGTCAATCATGAAGTATCGGGCCTGCGATCCCAGCCCGACGCAGACCACGCCCTCGTCGGAGTGCAGCTCGGCGCAGGTGAACCGGGCCCGCCCCTGCTCCGGCGCGGTCACCCGGCCGATGTCGAGCCCGTGGCGGGCAGCAGTTTCAACAAGCGCGGGGGCCAGGCCACCCCGCTCGACCAGATCCGGGTAGAGGCGCACACCCAGCGCCGTCGACGCCTCGCTCATGACTGACTCCCACTTCCTTGTGACAGAGACCAGCAGCGCGCAGGTTACGGGAAAGTTTCCGGCACGCCTCGTCATCCTGTCCCGCGTGGACGCCCCACGGCAATAGGACGGGTCGATTCGACCGCTATCGAGTTACCCTCGGCGGCGCCGAACTTCCTTCGATGGGTCGGCGTCGTCCAACTCGGAGACATCGAGCGATGCCACCGGCGTCGACCGGCCCCGGCGCGTCGCCGCTCACTGGTCAGCATCGGGCGGTAACGGACGGTCGTGATATTGGAAACACTCTTGACAGAAAGACACCATATCGACATGCTTCGCTTTAGAGAGCGCTCTCTATCCTGGTAGACCACCTCCACTGACCCCAAGCTGAGGAGCCTCCCGTGTTCACAGCCCGGCCCAGCCTCCGCTTCCGTCCCCTCGCACTCCTGGCTGTCGCCCTCGTCGCGACCGCGACGGCGCTCGTCGTCCCGGCGTACCCCGACCGGGCCGAGGCCGCCATCGGCCCCATCAGTTGGCAGGACGAGTTCAACTCCCCCGCCGGCACGCCCGTCGACCAGAACAAGTGGCGGTTCGACATCGGCGGCGGCGGCTGGGGCAACAACGAGCGGCAGTACTACACCAACAGCACCAGCAACGCCGTCCACGACGGCCAGGGCAACCTGGTCATCACCGCCCGCCGGGACAATCCCGCCAACTACCAGTGCCACTACGGGCGCTGCGAGTACACGTCGGCGCGGTTGCTGACGGCGGCCACCTTCACCCAGACGTACGGGCGGTTCGAGGCCCGCATCAAGATCCCGCGTGGTCAGGGCATCTGGCCGGCCTTCTGGATGCTCGGCACCGGCGGCGGGTGGCCCGACGCTGGCGAGATCGACGTCATGGAGAACATCGGCCGGGAGCCCAACACCGTCTACGGCACCGTGCACGGGCCTGGCTACTCCGGTGGCGGCGGCATCACGGGCAGCCGCACCCTCGGTGCGCCGCTCGCCGACACCTTCCACACCTACCGGGTGGACTGGGAGCCGAACGTCATCACCTGGTACGTCGACGGGGTGCAGTACCACCGGGTCGATCCCGCCCGGCTCGGCGGCAACCGCTGGGTGTTCGACCACCCCTTCTTCATGATCCTCAACGTGGCGGTCGGTGGTAACTGGCCCGGCTACCCGGACGGCTCGACCCAGTTCCCGCAGCAGATGCTCGTCGACTACGTGCGGGTGTCCAGCTACACCTCGGGCGGCGGGGGCGACCCGACTCCCGGCACCAACCGGATCCGGGGTGCGCAGAGCGGTCGCTGCATCGACATCCCCGGCGCCAACCCGGTCGAGGGCGCCAAGCTCCAGATCTGGGACTGCAACACCACGGCGGCCCAGAGCTGGACCTTCGCCTCCGACGGGACCATCCGCGCGATGGGCAAGTGCATGGACCCGGCCTGGGCCGGCACCGCCAACGGCACCGAGGTCAACCTGGTCAGTTGCAACGGCAACACGGCCCAACGCTTCACCCTCAACGCCGCCGGCGACCTGGTCAACCTCAACGCCAACAAGTGCGTGGACGTACGGGAGGCCAACCCCAACAACGGCGGCAAGCTGCACCTGTGGGACTGCCTCGGCGCCGCCAACCAGAAGTGGTCTCGCATCTGACCATCAGGCACGAAAGCGTGGGCCGCCCGAGGAGAACTCGGGCGGCCCACCGCCGTACGCGGGCCCAGCGGACCGGATTGACTCGATGAGCGGGGAGGCCAGGTTCATGCCCACTATGTTCGGATTAGTCCATAATCCGGCAGTTCCGGGAGTGAGCCAATGTCGCACCACCTCGATACGCCCCTGGCCGCCCAGGGCGGTCAGCTCTACATCGACGACCTGTTCGTCTTCAACGGTGACCGCGCCACCGTGTTCGTCATGGACGTCAACAGCTCGGTGACCAAGGCTGACATCAAGCGCGGCTTCCACGCCGAGGCACGTTACGAGATCAAGATTCACATCAACGGCGCCGAGGCGGAGGACCTGACCTACCGGTTCGCCTTCGGCGAGCCGGACGGCGACGCCCGGCAGGCCCTCCAGTTGTACGAGCTCACCGGGGCGGACGCCCGCGACGACGCCGTGATGGGCACCCCCATCGCCGAGGGGCGAACCGGCGAGGTGACGACCGGCGGCAACGTCCGGATCTGGGCCGGCCGGATCACCGACCCCTTCTTCATCGACCTCGACGAACTCGCCACCATCAACGGCGCGGTCAAGAACGGTTCGCGGGTGGACCGCTCGGCATGGCGGGCCGATCAGGCCAGGAACAGCTTCGCCGGCACCACAGTCGAGTCGATCGTCCTCGAGGTCTCGCACGACGAGCCGCTGCTGCGCGACGGCACCGAGATCGGCGTGTGGTGTCGCACCATGCTGGCCACCGACGCGGGCGGATGGCGCCAGATCAACCGCGCCGGCCACCCCATGATGTGGCCGATCTTCTGGCCCCACGACACCGACTTCTCCGACCCCGCCAACTTCCGGCACCCCGGCAACGACCTCACCGAGGGCGGGGAGGAGATCGCGAACGCGGTCGCCGGCGTGGTCAAGGCCAACGGCACCGCACCGGATCCGCAGGCGTACGGCTGGAGCGTCGCCCGGCAGCTCTACCCCGACCTGCTGTCGTACAAGGTCGGCACGGCCGCGAACTTCGGCTTCGCCGTCCGCAACGGACGCACCCTGGCCGACAACGTGCCCGAGGTGATGTTCTCCCTGATTCTCAACACCGGCACCACCTCCGGCCTCACCTCGGACGTCACCAAGGCCGCCCGTTCCGCCACGTTCCCGTACGTGGTCGCGGCCTGAAATCCGCTCGCGGGGCTCGGCGGCCGGCAGGGCGCCGAGCCCTTGTCGTGCGCGCCCTCCGCGACGGCCACCAGCGCGGTCCCGGACCATCCGAGACAACGCTCGATTCCGGGAAGGGGCCTTCCCGCTCCCGCGACGCCACCACACCGAGGATCGAGAACGAACACCTGCCGACCACCGGGTGATGCTCGCGTCATTCAGGCCCCTGTGGGCGTTTTGCGTAGTTAGTCTCTGAACTGCTTGCTAAGGGTTGTTTGGGACAAAGGAGACTCGATGCGTAGAAAGATTCTCGCAGGCTTGGCCGGTGTCGCCGCCGTCGTCGCGCTCGCCGGACCAGCCGCCGCGGACACGACGGGCGACACGGTCGTGACCCTCACCGTCGACGCCGCCGGTGGTCTGTCGATCACGGTGCCGGCGACCGCCAACATCGGGAACGGCGTGGAGGGCACGACCGTCTCCGGCCAACTTGGCCCGGTCACCGTGCTGGACCAGCGCGGGGCGCTCACCCCCAACTGGACAGCCAACGTCATCTCCACCGACTTCACCACCGGCGGTGGCTCCTCCGGGGAGACGATCCCGAACATCAACGTCCTGTACTGGTCCGGTCCCGCGACGGCGACCGCCGGCGGCGGCACCTTCACGCCGGGTCAGCCCACCTCCGGTGACCAGGTGATCATCAACGTGCCCCGCACGGCGATGGCCCACACCGGCGGCACCGGCAACAACTTCGCCACCTGGAACCCCACCCTGGTGGTGAACGTGCCCGTCGGCACCGTCCAGGGTGTCTACACGGGGACGGTGACACATTCGGTGTTCTGAGCCGCTCGGCCGGCTGGTGCTGCTGGCCTCGGTCGCCCTCGTGGCGCTCGGGGTCTCGGCGGCGCCAGCCGTTGCCGTGCGGGAGCAGCGACAGGATCCGGCCGAGGAAGCCGCCATCAGCATCCGGATGCTGGACATCCCGGCCAGTCGGGTGCAGGACCCCCGGGCCCAGGTCTACATCGTGGATCACCTGAAGCCCGGGACGACGATCAATCGCCGGGTCGAGGTGCGGAACACCTCCGCCGAGACGCAGAAGATCGAGTTCTATGCCGGCGCGGCGTCGGTCGAGAACAACGCCTTCACAGTGCCCGAGGGCCGCACGGGCAACGAGCTGAGCGGGTGGATCCGGCTGAGAACCGCCACGATGGAGCTGGACCCGGGCGAGCGACGCCCGGTCGAGGTCGAGCTCGCCGTGCCGGAGAAGGCATCGAAGGGCGAGCGGTACGGCGCGATCTGGGCGCAGGTCACCAGCGCGAAGGAACGCACCGGCAACGTCACCCAGATCCACCGCGTGGGCATCCGGGTCTACCTCGACGTCGGTCCGGGTGGCGAGCCGCCAACTGACTTCCGCATCGAGGGGTTGGCCGCGGAGCCCGGCACCGGCGAGTTCCCCGTGGTCACCGCGAGGGTCACCAACACCGGCGAACGCGCACTGGACATGACCGGCACCCTGTCACTGACCAAGGCGGCGGTCCGGGCCGGCCCGTTCACTGTGACAAACGGCGTGACGATCCTGCCCGGCCAGAGCGGTCAGGTGCGGATCGAGGTCAGTCAGGCCCTGCCCGCCGGGACCTGGGACGTGCACGCGAAGCTCGCCAGCGGCACAGTGGAACGCACCGCGACCGGGAAGATCGTCCTGCCCGTCGCGGCGCCGATGACGGTCTCGGCCTCCAGCGGGCCGAGTTGGCTTGTCTACACGGTCGGCGGGATCGCCCTGCTGGTGCTGGTCGCCCTCGGTGGTTGGTATCTCGTCCGCCGGCACCGGACCCAGCTGGCCTGACGTTCCCTGACCAGAGACTGCCCGGCCGTTCCGAAGGGAGCGGCCGGGCAGCGACGTCTGGGGTGTGGGCCGGGAACGAACAACCGGCTGAGCTAGATGACGGAGTGCGTCACGACCGCCACGTAGTCGCCGACCACCAGCTCGGACGGGAGGCTCACCAACAGGGTGGGGTTCCAGGTGACGGTGTTCGGGCCTCCGGTCTGTCCGGACCAGCCGGCGGCCGTACGCGGGGTGTTCAGCACCGCCCCGGGCTGCGGGACGAAGGATCCGACCCCGGTGCTGGCAAGGGCGGCCCCGGAGGCGTACGTGATGTTGCTGTTGGGGATGGTCTCGCCGCCCGATCCGGAGCCCGTGGTGAAGCTCGTGCTCGAGACGACGGTGACCCAGTTGCCGGAGAACGGCCCGCGGTCGTCGGTGACGGTCACCGGGCCGAGTTGGCCCGAGACGCCTGTCGTGCCCGAGGCGACGGTGCCGAGCGCCGAGATCGCCGGGACGCTGATGGAGAGCCCACCGAGCGGGGCGATGACCAGGTCGACCGGTCGGGTCGCGGACTGGTCGAACGAGTCGGTCACCCGGACGGTGAACGGGAACGTGCCGGACACGGTGGGCGTGCCGGAGAGCAGGCCGGTGACCGGGTCGAGGGTCAGCCCGGCGGGCAGGCTCCCGGCGCTGACCGACCAGGCGAACGGGCCGGTGCCGCCGGCCACCGTGAGCTGGTACTGGTACGGGTCGTACGCCTTGCCGGGTGGCGGCGGTGGGAAGGTCAGCGTCGGCGGCGGGTTGACCGTCACCGACGCGGAGGGAACCGACTGTGGGCCGGTCCCGGCGGCGTTCGTCGCGGCCACCCGGAAGGTGTAGGCGGCACCGGCCGTCAACCCGGTGACGACCTGGGTCGTCGCGGTCCCGGCGAAGGTCTGCGGGCTTTGCGCCACCCCGCCGAGGTAGGGCGTCACTGTGTATCCGGTGATCGGTGAACTTCCGTTGGCCGGGGCGGTCCAGCTCACCGTGGCGGCGTTGGTGCCCGCGGTGGCCGATGTGTTCGTCGGCGCTCCGGGCAGTGTGTACGGGACCACCGCCGCCGAGGGTGGGCTGGCCGCACCGGTGCCGTACGCGTTCACCGCCGCCACGCGGAAGGTGTAGGACGCGCCGACGGTCAGCCCGGTCAGGGTGCGGCTGGTGGTGGAGGCGTCGAAGGTGAGGGTCGGCTGGGTGACGCCGTCCCGGATCGGGGTGATCAGGTAGCTGGTGATCGGGCTGCCGTTGCTCTCCGGCGCAATCCAGCTCACCGTGGCGCTGCTGACGCCCGCGGTCGCGGTGGGTGTGGCCGGGCTGTTCGGCGCGGCCGCGTAGACGTAGGTCGCCGATCCGGTGGAGCCTCGGGTGGCCACGCTGACCGTGACCGTCGCCGGGCTGGACCGGGCCGGCATGCTGGAGATGCCGAGGGTGCCGTCGGGGTTCACTGTGAAGCAGCCGGCGGCCGGGCCGGAGCTGCACGGCAACAGCACCACCGAGGTGCCGGCCTGCTGCTCGGCGGCCGTACCGATGGTGATCGCTGTCGCGCCGGTGAGGTTGCTGCCGCCGACGGTGACCGCGATGCCCCCGGAGATCGTGCTCTGCGCGGGGGTGACGGTCACGCCGCTCGGTGCGGTGGCCGGCGCAACCGCTGTGGCGACGGAGGAGTAGCCCGGGTTCGCGTCGACCGACGACGACGTCGCCACCGTCGCGGTCTGGATCAGTGCCGGCGTCACTCCGGTGCCGGTGACGGTCGCCACGACCGTGATCGGCGGCAGGGAGGTTCCGCCGGCGAACGGGCCGTTGCTGTTGGTGCAGGTGACGCTCTGTCCGGATGGTGCGGCGCAGACCCAGCCGGAGCCGAACGCGCCACGCGGCACGACACCCGTGGGCACGGTCTGGGTGACCGAGATCGGCGATGTCTCGGCGGTCCCGGCATCGACCCCGGCGGTGATCGAGTAGGTGACCGGATCACCGGGCTGCGGTGCGGCCCCGACCGCGCTGGTCTGCGACACGTTCAGGTCCGGCACCGGGTTGAAGCTGACCGCCCGCACGTTGTCGATCTCGTGGAAGTCGGTGACCGAACCGGTGGAGCCCACCCAGCCGAAGGCGAGTTGCCGGGGGTAGCCGCTGGCGTTGAGCCAGGTCGGTGACGGGTACAGGCTCGGCGACACGACCGGGAGGCTGCCGGCCAGGGTCCGCGCCGACCCGCCGACCGGGGTGAACCTGACCCGGTACTCCCCGGCCGGCACGGTGATGCCGGTGTCGGTGGTGAACGGCGACGCGGTGGTGTTGGCGACCACCTCGACCGGCACCACCGAGGCGGCCCGGGTGCTGGCCCGTAACGGCAGCGCGGCCGAGGACGTGTTGGTGGCGGTGCTGTTGATCGCGCAGTAGCCGACCCCGTTACGGCCCGGCCCCCGGATCACCACCTGGCCGGGGACCCGCGTGTTGGTGGTCGAGATGTAGGGCGGATTCGTGCAGCCGGTGCCCTGGTAGAGGCTGTTGCTGAAGTTGCCGAAGACGTCCAGCCCGATGCCCAGGTAGCCGTTGGACAGACCCACCGAGCCGCCGTTGAACGCCGCCGAGTAGCCCAGCGAGCCGCCCGACTGGCCGATCACCCCCGGGGACCGCGGGTTGGCGGGGTCGACAGCGGCCAGCGCGAACGCCAGGCCGTCCGCTCCGGGGCTGCTGCCGCCGTACTGATAGGTGTTGAAGGTGACGTGCAACCCCTGGGAGGTGGGCACGCTCACCGCACCGAACACGCCGCCCTGCCGGTTCGCGACGGCCGGGGTGAGGCGCAGCTTGCCCGAGCCCTGCGGATCGGTCGCCGTCGGGCAGCTCAGTAGCGGGCCGATGGTCGAGTTGCCGGCGGCGCTCAGGCAGGCGACGTTGGTCGCGGTCGCGAGTGGCACGCCGGGCACTGTCACCGGGCCGACGCCGTCCGGGGTGTTGTTGTGAAACGGCTGGTCGAACAGCACGGACCCGGCCGCCCACGCGGGGAGCGGCGCGACCGCGAAAACCCCTGCGATCACGGCCGCCACCAGCGCTGCGCTGCTGATCGGCCGACTCCGGCCCCGAAACGACATGCCTACTCCCAGCGTTCACTCCAGTCCCGATACGGACTATATCCCCCCAAAACGCCCATATTTCCCGGACAGCGGCAAAGCCATCGTGGTACCCGACCGCGCAGAAGCGGACCGACCCCCTCGATCACGCCGAGGAGGTCGGTCCGCTGAGACTGGAAGCTGTCAGCCCTCGATGTCCCGAGGGTCGCGGCTGCGGGGGTAGGTGTTCTTCTCCCCGATCGTGCCGTCCTGCTTCTTGACCACGTGTTCGACGCCGCGGTCGGCCGCCATCTCGCGGCCCTGGGCCTGCGCGTCAGCCTTCACGTCATGCGTGCTGCTGGCCCGCTCCTGGCCCTCCGGCTTGTTCTTCCACTGCCCGTCCTCGTGGTACGTGTCGACATCGCCCTTGGCCATGGCCGGCTCCCTCCCTGCGTCTGCACTGTCCCCCCAATCAGTGCCCCGAGCCGGGCCGGGCAAACCGCGGTCCTCATGAGACGGCCGGGCAGTTGTTGCTCACCCGCCGCAGGATCTGTTCGCGTTCGTCGGTGGTGATGCCCGACGGTTTGCCGTCGAAGTGGGTCTCCACCTTGTCCCAGCCGCGGCGCTGCTCGTAGTGCAGGTGCGGGGCCCCGGAGTTGCCGGTGCTGCCGAGCCGCCCGATCTGGTCACCCTGGGCGACCTTCTGACCGACAGTGACCAGTGGCGGTTCGAGCATGTGCAGGTACTGCGTCTCCCACTTGCCGCCGTGGTCGATCTTCACCCAGTAGCCGCCGCCGCGTCCCCGTGGGCCGTCCGGGTCCTGCGGGGTCCGGCCGCCCAGCGAGCCGTTGATGCCCGCCACGGTCACCGTGCCGGCGTACGAGGCGAGCACGGGCCGCCCCCACGTCTCGCCCTCGACGGGGAAGAAATCGACGTCGTAGTCGTCGTGACCGGGGTAGGTGCTGAGCTGCCACGTCTCGCCGCAGGTCACCGGCATCTGGAAGAGCGGGCGCGGCCCGGCCGGTCGCAGGATCGGCACCGCGACCACCGCGACGCCAAGAACGGCTGCCACCGGGACGAGCACGAGCAGGGCGCGGATGGCACGGCTTCGGGGGCGGCGGTGGGAGCGGGATCTGGTGGGGCGACCGGTCGTCACCGGCCCGAGCATGGCAGACAGCGGCAACATCCCGGCTTCGAGGTCGCCCGCACACAGCCTTGACATTGCAGTCGAATCGTAAACGAGATACCGTCAGATGCAATGCAGTTGTATTGCAACGAGAGTGAGCTGCCATGCAGGTGATCGCACTGTCCGAGGTGACCGCCGCCATGAACGCCCTTGTCGGCGGCAAGGCGGGCGGGCTGGGCGAGCTGATCCGGCACGGCGAGCGGGTCCCCGACGGTTTCTGCGTCACCACCGAGGCACACCGGCTCGGCGTCATGCCCACTGCCGAGATCGTCGCCGCGTACCAGCGGCTCGGCGCGGGCCCGGTGGCGGTGCGCTCCAGCGCCACCGCCGAGGACCTGCCGGACGCGAGCTTCGCCGGGCAGCAGGACACCGTCCTCAACGTCACCGGCACCGCCGAGCTGATCGCCGCCGTCGAGAAATGCTGGGCTTCGCTGCACGGCGACCGCGCGACCGCCTACCGCGACGCCCGCGGCATCGATCACCAGACGGTGCGGATGGCCGTCGTCGTGCAGCGCATGGTCACACCCGCCGTGGCGGGAGTGCTGTTCACAGCGAACCCGCTGACCGGGCGTCGCGACGAGATGGCCGTCGACGCCGCCCCCGGCCTCGGCACGACAGTGGTCGACGGCGCCACCGCCGTCGACCACTACTCCCTCGACGGCGTCACGCGAACCGAGGCCGGATGCCTGACGTCCGCGCAACTGGCAGGCCTGCACGCCACCGGCGAACGGTTGCAGACCCACTTCGGCTGCCCGCAGGATGTCGAGTGGGCGATCGACGCTGACGACGTGCTGTGGCTCCTCCAGTCCCGGCCGATCACCAGCCTGTTCCCCGCACCTCCGGTCAGCGAGAAGCCCCTCCCCCGCGTCTACCTGGAGTTCGGGCACGTTCAGGGCATGCTGCAACCGGTCACCCCGATGGGCATGTCGACACTGCGGACGCAGATCGCCGCGATGCTCGCCGCGCTCGGGGTGCGGGTCGAGATCGTCGACATCGGCGGCCGCCTCTACGGCGACCTGACCGACCTCGCGCGCGACCGGTCGTCCCGCAAGCGACTGGTGAAGCTCCTGGCTGTCGATTTCGGGCCGCGCGCCCAGGCGGTGATGCAGCACGTGCTGGCCGATCCCCGGTTCGCCCCGACCAGCGGCGGCGTCCGGCGCGGTGGGGCGCCCGGAGGCGCGTCGCTGCGGACGGCCCGCCGCGCGGTGGTGGGAATCCTGCGGGCGCTGGCCCGTCCCGAGGCCGCGCGGACCCGGATGTTCGAGGCGATCGAGCAGCTGAGGGTGAGCTCAGCCGCCCCCGCGGAGCTGCTCACCACCGCCGACCGGCTGCGCTTCGTGCAGGCGCAGGACGACGACACCGACGACAGCGCCGACGCGATCATGTGGCCGATCGTCGCCGGGATGCTCGCCGCCGCCCTGCCGACCGCCCTGCTCAAGGGCATCGCCGGCCCGGACGAGGTCCACACGGTGCTCGGCGGCATGCCGCACAACGTCACAATCGAGATGGACCTGGCCCTGTGGCGGCTCACCCAGGGCGTGGGCGACCACCGCCAGCTTCTCCTCGACACCCCGCCGGCCGAGTTGGCCGCACGCCACCTGCGCGGGACGCTGCCCGACATCGGCATGACAGCTTTCCTGGACGCCTACGGGCACCGGGGCGTCGCCGAGGTCGACCTCGGGGTGCCGCGCTGGGCGGAGGACCCCACGCCGGTCTTCGCCGCGATCGCCAACTACCTACGGGTCACCGATCCGCAACAGGGTCCCGACCAGCGCTTCCAGCGGGCCGCCTCGGCTGCGGAGACAGCGTTGGAGGAACTGGTCACCCGGGCTCGCCGTCGGCGGCCGGTGCGGGGCAGGATCGCCGGTTTCCTGCTGCGCCGGGCGCGGTCGTTGGCCGGCCTGCGCGAGGCCGGCAAGTTCGCCGGGCTGTACCCGCTGCGCGAGACCCGTCGCCAACTGCTGCACATCGGCGCCGACCTGCACGGCCGCGGGTTGCTGGACCAGCCCGACGACATCATGTTCCTGACCCTCGACGAGGTGCACAGCTCCGTACACCAGGGTGTTGATCTGCGCGGCACCGTCACCGCCCGACGGACCGTGCACCGCCGGGAGCTGCGGCGTCGGACGGTGCCGGTGGCACTGCTCTCCGACGGCACGGATGTCGAGACCGTCCTGCCGGCGGCATCGACGGGCGACGGGACGCTCGCCGGAGTGGGTGCGTCGGCGGGCCGGGTGACCGGCCCCGCCCGCGTCGTGCACGACCCGGGCACCGCCCACATCGAGCCCGGCGAAGTCCTGGTCGCCGCTACCACGGACCCCGGCTGGACCCCGCTGTTCCTCACCGCGGCGGCGCTGGTCACCGAGACCGGCGCGATCATGGCGCACGGTCCGACGGTGGCCCGTGAGTACGGCATTCCCGCAGTCATCTGCGTGCCGGACGCCACCCGGACCATCACCACCGGGCAGCTCGTCACTGTGGACGGCGGCGCCGGAACCGTCACGCCGCACGGACCGGCAGCCCACGATCAAGAAGGACGACCATGACCGACACGAAGACACCGACCAGGGCGCGGGTGGGCCCACTGCTGCGTCGGGCGGCCGAGGCCGAGGCCGCGACGTGGCGCAGCCTGTACGTGTGGGCGCGGCGTCGTCCACTGCCGCTGGGGCCCGGCGACGAGCCGTTCGGCTATCTCGGCGTGGTCAAGCCGATCCTGGGCATCTTCATCGGCCTGTCGGTAGTGGAGATCCCGATCTTCGACGTGGTGGTCACCCACGTGGTGCCGTGGCGGCCCGCCCGCTGGATCGTGCTGGGCCTCGGCATCTGGGGTCTGCTCTGGATGATCGGCCTGTTCGCCAGCATGACGATCCACCCCCACGTCGTGGGCGACCGCGGCCTGCGGGTGCGGCTCAGCTGGGGCATCGACATCTGGATCCCGTGGACGGACGTCGAGGCGCTGCGCAAGCGCCACCGTTCGCTACCGTCGAGCAGATCGGTGCAGGTCGAGCAGGAGGGCGACCGACGGGTGGTGTCCATCTCGGTCGGCAGCCAGACCAGCATCGACGTCCTGCTGCGCCGGCCGCTGACCTTCGACCTGCCCAAGACCGGGTCCACGCCGGTGAACGAGCTGCGACTGTACGCCGACGACCCGGACGGCCTGCTGCGCAGCGCGCGGGGCACCCCGGTCAGCCGGACCGTCAGCCGGTGACCGCCGCGCTGGCGGAGTCTCCGGGCCACCCACTGTGAAACGATCGAGGCCATGCCCAAGAAGGTCGATCACCAGGAGCGACGCACCCTCATCGCGGACGCGCTGATGCGGGTCGCCGCGGATCAGGGCCTGGAGGCCGTCAGCCTCCGACACGTGGCTGCCGAGGCCGGGGTGTCCGCCGGGATGGTCCAGCACTACTTCCGGACCAAGGACGAGATGATGGCGTTCGCGTTGAGCGTGGTACGTGAGCGCAGCCAGCTCCGGGTCACCGAGGCGGTGGCACGACTGGGCGAGACCCCGTCGCCTCGACTGCTGCTGCGCACGATGCTCGCCGCGCTGCTGCCGCTCGACGAGGGCACCCGCGACAACGGGCGGGTAGCGCTCGCGTTCCTGGCCTACACGGCGGTGCGACCGTCGGCCGCGCCCAGCCTGCACGAGGACACGGCACAGTTCACCGGGTTCATCGCCAGCGTCCTGCCCGACCGCCACGGCACCGCCGCCGCTTCCGGCCTGCTGGCCCTGATGGAGGGGCTCGGTGTCTACCTGCTGGGTGGGCAGTACACCGCCGAACAGGCGCTGGGCGCGCTGGACGCCCACCTCGACCTGCTCTTCGGCTGATCGACTCGGTTTTGCCGAAGTCGCGGTGTCCCGCTGCCGGGGACACCGCGACTTCACCGAACCCGAGTGGATCACGCCCGGCTCAGTGGGTCGGGGTGCCCCGTGCCTTCAGGCGGCGCAGCTCGTCGGCGGACATCAGCCAGGTGGAGTTCGTCGTCCCCAGGCCGAGGAGCACCTGGTCGAAGGAGTTGCCGTCGTTGTCGTCGGTGTAGCAGACGCTCACCTCACCCCAGGGCGACGCGGCGACCGCGAAGTGCTCCTGGCGACCGGTAGTGGTCTGGCTCAGCGCCTGGGCCGCCAGCCGGCCGGTGGACGTGCCGTCCGGGTTGAGGCCGCGCGCCCAGACGTCCGGGTTGGTGCCGGACACCGTCCAGCCGACCACGACGTTGTCCTGGTCGTCGATGCCGACAGCGGGAGCGACGGCACCGGTGCCGGTGGAGACCGGCACCTCAGCGTGCCGGGCCGTACCCGTCGCGGTGAACGATCGAGCCCAGACACCACGGGTGCCGAGGTGGTCGGATTCCCACCCGACGGTGAAGTCACCGGCGAAGTTCGCCGCGACCGAGGCACGCTGCTGCCCGCCGCTCTGGGCGTTGGCCGTCCGCCGCGACAGCGCCACGGCGCCGTTGGACCGGGCCAGCCGGGTCAGCCCGATGTTGTACGAGCCGTTCGCGTCGGCGTCCTCGTCCCAGACCACCAGCGCCTCGCCGGAGGCGGACACCGCCACGTCGGGACGGTGGTGCGTGCCCGTCGTCTGTGAGGCGGTCACCTCGTACGCCTTGGTGGTGGCCGCGGTGAAGCCGGCGGCCTTGACGGTGGCCGGAGCGGTTCCCTGCACGTCCTCCCAGACGACGGTGAAGGCGACGGCGGCGGTGGTGGGCGAGCCGTCCGGGTCGACGCCGACCTTCGGCCAGATCTGCTGCCCGGCGTCGCTGGCGTTGGCCTGTCCCGAGCCGAGCACCGCGCCGGCGGGTGACACCACCCGGTACTGGATGTTGTAGACGCCGTTGCCGTCGCCGTCGGCGGCCCAGACCACCACGGCGTTGCCCCGGTCGTCGAGCCCCACGTCGGGGCTGAGGTGTCGCCAGGTGGCTCCGCTGGTCCCCCCGGTGGAGAGCTTCAGCTCGTACGCGGGGGTGCCGTCGCGGAACAGCCGCAGGTAGATCTCGCTGTGGGTGTCGTCCTCCGGGGCGGCGCTGTCCCGGTCGTCCTCCCAGACCACTGCGACGTGACCGTTGCGGTTCATGGCGATGGAGGGCAGGTCCTGGTCGCCGGTGGCGACGCTGTTCGCGGTGGTCCAGGTGACCGCCTCGGCGGTCATCGCGGTCGGGCCGGGAACCACGTTCGGGACCAGCAGGGACGCGGTGAGCAGTGCGGTGATCACGGTCATGGTGGCTCTCTCCCTTAGCCGGCCTGCAGGCCGGGCTGGCCGTCGAGGATGACGAACGAGCGCACTGTGGACGCCGCCGCGCCGTGCTCGGTCACGGTGTTCACCGCGCGGAAGTCCGCGCGGACCTGGCTGCGGCTGATCGTGGTACGGACGTAGCCGCGGCGGTCCGAGTAGAACTTCAGGTGCGGGTTGGCCGCCGCGTTCGGGACCGTGGTGCTGCCGCTGCCGTTGCCGGTGGAACTGATCGAGGTGCAGACCAGTTCGGTGCCGATGGTGGCCGAGGACGGGTTGGCGTAGTCGGCCTTGAGATCGTTGGCCCACGACCGGTGCACGTCGCCGGTGAGCACTAGCGGGTTGCGCACCGCACGCTGCTGCCAGCCGGTCTGGATGCGGCTGCGGGAGGCCCGGTAGCCGTCCCACGCGTCCATGCTCGCCGCCCCGTTCGCGTCGAGCTGCTGGGCGAAGAAGACCTGCTGGCCGAGGATGTCCCAGGTGCCGTAGCGCTGGGCCAACCCGTCGAGCAGCCACGCCTCCTGGCTGGCGCCGGTCAGCGACCGGGAGGCCAGGTCCGCGTCGGCGCAGACCTTCCAGCCGTCCCCGCACGCCTGGTCGTCGCGGAACTGGCGGGTGTCGAGCATGTGGAAGGTGGCGAGCTGCCCCCACCGGACCCGTCGGTACAGCGGGATGCTGTTGCCGTTGGCAGCGGACGCGGGTCGCAGGGGCATGTTCTCGTAGTAGGCCCGGTACGCGGCGGTGCGCCGGGCGGTCCACTGGGCTGCTGTCAGCGTCGGGCTGCTGTCGTTGCGGACCATGTTGGCGTAGTTGTTCTCCACCTCGTGGTCGTCCGGCACCACCAGCCAGGGTGCCGCCGCGTGGGCCGCCTGCAGGTCCGGGTCGGACTTGTACAGCGCGTACCGGCGGCGGTAGTCGGCCAGCGACACGATCTCGGCGCCGAGGTGCTGTCGCACAGTGGAGGTGCCGACGCCGCCCTCGTAGATGTAGTCACCGAGGTGCAGGATCAGGCCGGCGTTGTCCTCGGCCATCCGCCGGTACGCGGTGTAGTAGCCGGCCTCGTAGTGCGCGCAGGAGGCGAAGGCCATCACCAGGTCGCGGCCGAAGGCGCTGGGTGCCGGGGCGGTCCGGGTCCGCCCGACCGGCGAGATCTGACCCTGGGCCCGGAACCGGTAGTAGTAGTCGGAGTCGGCGGCGAGCCCGCCCGCGATGGCGTGCACGGAGTGCGCGTCGGCGTACCGGGCGACCACCGAGCCGGAGGCGACCAGCGAGGTGAACCGGTCGGTCGTGGACACCTGCCACTCCACTGTCACGTCGGCGTTGGCCATGCCGCCCTGCCCGTCGGCGTTGAGCGGGGACGGTGCCAGCCGGGTCCAGAGGACCACGCTGTCGGGGGCCGGATCACCGGACGCCACACCGAGCTTGAAGGGGTACGGCACCGCGGCGCGGGCACCCTGACGGGGTGTCACCGCGACTCCGGCGGTGACGAGTCCACCGAGGACGAATATGCGACGGCTCAGCCTTGTCATGGTCAACAGCCTCGGGAACGTCGATGAACGGCGATGGCTGCGGGGCGGAATCCGACATGACGGAATGCTGTCCGCGCCAAGGCGTTCAGGTGTCCGGACCGCCGGGGCCGGGGGCCGGCCCGTCAGGTGAGCGGGGACGGCGACTCCGCGCCGGGGATCACCAACGTCGGCGTGCCGGCCCCGTCCGCCCTGACGCTCCAGACGTCGGGCTGGCCGTCGTCCCGGCGCAGCGTGTAGGCCAGCTTTCCGTTGTCCAGCCACGCGGCCTGGTCATCGACGCTGCGCACCTCGGCGGTCGCGGTCACCCGCATGCTCGACAGGTCCAGGACCGACAGCCGCCAGCCCTTCGCCGGGTCGGCGTCGACCGCCTCCTTGAACGCGAGCCGGGTGCCGTCCGGTGACAGCGACGGGCACTCGACGTTCTCCTTCAGCGTCTCGACCGTACGAGCCGCGAGGTCACCCCGGACGAGGTACCTCTCACCACCGGTCGCCATCGTCGCGTAGAAGCGGTTGTCGTCGGCGGTGAAGGTGACACCCCAGTAGTTGACGTCCGCGTTGCGGTAGCCCCGGCCGTCCCGGGTGATGGCGAACTCTTCGAGCGAGGCCACTGTGGTGCCGGTGCGGGTGTCGAGGATCCCGGTGCGGGTGGAGAAGCCACTGGCGGTGTACGAGTCGCCACCGACGAACGTCGTCCAGGAGACCATCCGGCCGGAGGCCGAGACCCGGGCCCGGTTCGGCAGCCCTGGCACACTGACCGCCCGGGTCTGGCGCAGCGTCGCGTCGAGCACGACAACCTGGTACGACCACGCGGTCTCCGGCTTCAGGCACACGCCGGTGCCGGCCGCCGCGTACACCCGGAGGCATTCCAGGCCGGCGACGGTGCGCGGCCCGCCGGGGTCGGTCGCGGCGACGGTGGAGACGTGCCGGTCGGTGATCGCCAGCAGGCGCGGCCCGGACGTCAGGGTGACTGCCTGCTCGCCGCCGGCGGATGGCGGTGTCCCGGGAGCCTCCGCGGCGGTGGCGGCGTAGCCGGCCGCCACCGCCCCCAACAGCACTGTCGAGGCGACCACCACGCCGAGCTTCGCTCGGGTCGACATCGCTGTCATCGGGGCACCTTCCGGGTGGTGAGTCGGGATGGGGTGGCCAGCAGGAACAGCGTGCCGACGAGGACGCCCGCGACGGCCACGGCCGCCACGCGGATCGCGGTCTGGGGCCCCCACGCCTGCCAGGCCAGACCGAACAGCACCGACGAGACGAGGTACGCGAGCGCCTGCCCGGTCTGCACCAACGCGATCCCGGTGGTCCGCACGCGCGCCGGCAACACCGGACCGGCGAGCGCGATGAGCACGCCGTCGGTGGCCGCGTAGAAGGCGCCGTACAGCGTCAGCGCCAGGGCGATCAGTGGCCAACCGTCGACCGGGCCGGCCAGCAGCAGGTACGTCGCACCAAGGGCGGTGTAGCCGCCGATCACCACCGGCGGGCGACCGATCCGGTCGGCGAGCACGCCGAGCGGAGCGGCGAGCAGCAGGTACGCCAGGCTGGTTCCCACCGCGAGCAGCGGAAACCAGCGCAGGCCGAGGTCCATTCGGCGTTGCAGCAGCAGGTAGACGAAGCCGTCGCCGATGGTGGCGAGGCCGAGCAGCGCGGCGGCCAGCACCAACCGCCGGGCCCGTCCGCGGCGCAGCAGCCCGAGCGCCTCGCGGACGGAGACCTTCGGGTCGTTGCTCCCGTCCGCCGCCTCGCCGGGCGGCTGCTCCCGAACGAAGAGCACCAGCACCACGACGGCCAGGGCCGCGATGCAGAAACTGGTGACGAAGACCGCGTCGTACGACTGCCCGACGACCAGCAGGACCGCGAACGCGGCGAGCGGCCCGAGGAACGCGCCGACGCTGTCCATCGCCCGGTGCACCCCGAACGCCCGACCCAGCGCCTCGGGTGGCGTGGAGAGCGTGATCAGCGCGTCGCGCGGCGCGCTCCGCACCCCCTTGCCGAGCCGGTCGACGGCGATGACGGCGCCGATCGCCGGGATCGACCGACCGGCGAGCAGCAGGCCGAGCTTCGCGACCGCCGAGAGCGCGTACCCGAGGCCGGCGATCAACTTGCGCCGCCGGAACCGGTCGGCGGCGAAACCGCCGACGACCCGCAGCAGCGCGGTGGCGCCGGTGTGGACGCCGTCCAGCACACCGAAGGCCACCGGGCTGAGGTGCAGGCCCAGCACCAGATAGAGCGGCAGGACCGCGGCCACCATCTCGGCCGACACGTCGGTGATCAGACTGACAGTGCCGAGCGCTACGACGTTGCCGCTGACCATCGCGAGCCGGCGGCGTCGAGGCCCCGATCCGGGTTGGTCGGCGACCGGTCGGGAGACGGTCGACAGGTACACGAGCATCTCCTCTGATCGACGGTCGACGGGCAGCCATCGTCCGTACTCAGTGGAGGCGGCACAACGGACCACGGGTGGCATCCGGGCGAGGGTCGGGTGAACGAGCTCCCAACAGCGAGGTGTTCGCCTGCCGGGACGTGGTGTTCATCCGCCCGTCGCCCGCCGGCTCATCGACCTTCCTACATTCCTTGCGCTCTTCCCACGAGGTAAGGAGTCCTGGATGGACATTCGATTCCCCCGTCCGTCGGTGACGCTGGGGGTGGTCACGGTGATCGTCGCCGCGACCGCCGCCGTCGTCGTGACAAGCGCCGGCGCGGCGTCGGCGGCCAGCGTGACCTTCACGCCCGTCGCCGACACCTACGTCCAGAGCGACGCGGCCACCACCAACTACGGCACGTCCACGCAGGTCGTCGTCGACAACTCGCCAGTGCGGCGCTCGTTCCTGCGCTTCACTGTGAGCGGTGTCAGCGGCACTGTGACCGGCGCCAAGCTGCGACTGCGCACGATCAGCGGCAACAGCGGCAGCGACGCCGGTGGCACGTTCCGCCGGATGTCCAACACGACCTGGTCGGAGACCGGCACCACCTGGAACAACCAGCCGACCATCGACGGGGCCACGCTCGGCACGATCGGCGCGGTCAGCGGCAACACCTGGTACGAGGTCGACGTCACGGCCGCGGTCACCGGCAACGGCACGTACAGCTTCGGTGCCACCTCGACCAGCGGCGACGGCGCCTACTACGACACCCGCGAGAGTGGCGCCGACGCTCCGCAACTGGTGGTCACCACCGGGAGCACCACGACACCCCCGTCGGGCGACCCGGTGTTCGTCGGCGCCGGCGACATCGCCGACTCGGGCTCCGGCGACAGCGCCACGGCGACTCTGCTCGACAGCATCCCGGGAACGGTCTTCACCACCGGCGACAACGTCTACGACAGCGGGACGGCGTCGCAGTTCAACAACTACTACGAGCCCACCTGGGGTCGGCACAAGTCCCGCACCCGCCCGTCGCCGGGCAACCACGACTACAACACGTCGGGCGCGACCGGCTACTACAACTACTTCGGTACGTCGGCCGGCCCGAGCGGTCGCGGCTACTACTCGTTCGACCTCGGCAACTGGCACGTCGTGTCGCTGAACTCGAACATCAGCATGTCGGCCGGCTCGACGCAGGAGCAGTGGCTGCGCGCGGACCTGGCCGCCAGCAGCAAGCCGTGCACCATCGCGTACTGGCACCACCCGCTGTTCACGTCCAGCTCCAACCACGCCCCGTCGACGTCGACGCGCCCGCTGTACCAGGCCCTCTACGACTACAACGCCGACGTCGTGGTCTGGGGGCACAACCACGTCTACGAGCGGTTCGCCCCGATGAACCCGGCCGGTGGCGCCGACACCAGCCGTGGTCTGCGCAGCTTCGTCGCCGGGATGGGCGGCGCCGGCCACTACGGCTTCGGCACCATCCAGCCCAACAGCGAGGCGCGCAACAGCTCGGCGTGGGGCCTACTGAAGTTCACGTTGCACTCCAACAGCTACGACTGGCAGTTCGTGCCGGTGGCCGGCCAGACCTACACCGACAGCGGCACCACCACCTGCCACTGACGACGCGTGCCCCCTGTCCGCGAGGCGGGCAGGGGGCACGGTCGAACCGTCAGGCGTCAGCGGGCCGTGCCGGCGCGACGCTTGTTGTAGACGTCGAAGGCGACCGCGACGAGCAGGACGAGACCCTTCACCACCGACTGGGTCGACTGGTCGATGCCCATCAGCTGCATACCGTTGCTCATCACCGCCATGATCAGACCGCCGACCATCGCGCCCACCACGGTGCCCACGCCACCGGTTACCGCCGCGCCGCCGATGAAGGCCGCGGCGATCGCGTCCAGCTCGAACATGTTGCCGGCGGCGGGCTGAGCGCCATTCGACCGCGACGAGTAGATGACGCCGGCCACCGCCGCCAGGAAGCCCATGTTGACGAACATCCAGAAATTGACGGTGCGGACCTTCACCCCGGACAGCGCCGCCGCCGACAGGTTGCCGCCGATCGCGTAGACCTGGCGACCGAAGACGGTACGCCGGGTGAGCAGGCCGTAGACCAGCACCAGGACCGCCAGGATGATCAGCACGATCGGCAGCCCTCGGGCGTGCGCCAACTGCCAGGCGAAGTACATGAGGACCGCGCCGACCAGCACGACCCGGGCGACGAAGAGCGGGAACGACTCGACGGGCTGCTGGTAGCGGATCCGCGCCACGCGGGTACGGAAGCCGCTGACCGCGTAGCCGGCCACGGCGATGGCGCCGATCAGCAACGTGAAGGCGTCGAAGCCCTGCCCGCCGAGCAGGCCGTTGAGGAAGCCCGCCGCGACCTGCTGGTACTCGGACGGGAACGGCGACAGCGAGATGTTGTCGAGCACCCGCAGGGTCAGCCCCCGGAACAGCAGCATGCCGGCCAGGGTCACGATGAAGGCCGGAATGCCGGCGTACGCCACCCAGAACCCGTGCCACGCGCCGACAGCTACGCCGACGACCAGCGCGGCCAGGACGCCGATCCACCAGGGGTGCCCCTGCTGGATCACCAGGACGGCGGAGACCGCTCCGGTGAGCGCGACGACCGATCCGACCGACAGGTCGATGTGCCCGCCGATGATCAGGATGACCATCCCGATCGCGAGGACCAGGATGTACGAGTACTGGAGGACGATGTTGGTGATGTTGCCGGGGCTCAGCAACACCCCGTCGGTCAGGACCGCGAAGAGCGCGACGATGACGACCAGGGCGACGTAGATCCCGCTCTGCCGCAGGTTGTTCAACACCAGCGCCCGCAGGTCGCTCGTCCCGCTGTGCAGGGCGGCGGTGGGCGGGCTGTCCGGGGGCGTGGGGCGCTCCGTCGAAGGGGTCTTGATGCTGGTCATCCGACGAGCTCCTTGTCCTTGGTCATCAGCTCCATGAGGCTCTCCTGAGTCGCCTCGGCCACCGGCATCTCGCCGGTGATCCGGCCGGCGGCGAGGGTGTAGATGCGGTCGCACATTCCGAGCAGCTCCGGCAGCTCGGAGGAGATGACGATCACCGCCTTACCGGCGGCCACCAGCCGGTTGATGATCGTGTAGATCTCGTACTTGGCGCCGACGTCGATCCCGCGGGTGGGCTCGTCGAGGATCAGCACGTCCGGGTCGGTGAACAGCCACTTCGACAGCACGACCTTCTGCTGGTTGCCGCCGGAGAGCTTGCCGACCACCGCCATGACGCTCGGCGTCCGGATGTTCATCTCCTTGCGGCTCGACTCGGCAACCTTGATCTCCTCGTTGCCGTTCACCCAGCCCAGGCGGGACAGCCGGTCCAACGCGGCGGCGGACACGTTGCGCCGCACGTCGTCGATGAGGTTGAGGCCGTAGCGCTTGCGGTCCTCGGTGACGTACGCGATGCCGTTGTCGATCGCCTCGGCGACGGTGCGTGCCTGCACCTCCCGCCCGTGGACGAAGAGTCGGCCCCGGATGTCGCGCCCGTAGGACCGACCGAAGACGCTCATGGCCAGCTCGGTCCGTCCGGCCCCCATCAGGCCGGCGATGCCGACGACCTCACCGGCGCGTACGGACAGGCCGACGCCCTCCACGACCATCCGGTCCTGGACCGGGTGCCGCACCGTCCAGTCCTCGATGCGCAGGACCTCGTCGCCGGGGGAAGACTCGCGGTCGGGGTAGAAGCTGTCCAGGTCGCGCCCGACCATGCCCCGGATGATCCGCTGCTGGGTCACCTCGTCGGACCTCATGTCGAGGGTCTCCACCGCGCGCCCGTCGCGGATGACTGTGGTCGAGTCGGCGATGGCGGTGATCTCGTTGAGCTTGTGCGAGATCATGATGCAGGTGATGCCCTGCTCCTTGAGTGCCCGCAGCAGGTCGAGCAGGTGCGCCGAGTCGATGTCGTTGAGCGCGGCCGTCGGCTCGTCCAGGATGAGCAGGCGCACCTTCTTCGACAGCGCCTTGGCGATCTCCACGAGCTGCTGCTTGCCGACGCCGAGCTGGATGACCGGGGTGACGGGGTTCTCGTGCAGCCCGACGGACGCCAGCAGCTTCGCCGCTTCGGCGTTGGCGAAGTTCCAGTCGATGAGCCCGCTGCGGCCGCGCCGCTCGTTGCCGAGGAAGATGTTCTCCGCGATCGACAGGTACGGCACCAGGGCAAGCTCCTGGTGGATGATGACGATGCCGTTGGCCTCGCTGTCGCGGATGCCACGGAACTGCATCGGCTTGCCGTCGAAGAGGATTTCGCCGTCGTACGAGCCGGACGGGTAGACGCCGGACAGCACCTTCATCAGGGTGGACTTGCCGGCGCCGTTCTCACCACAGATGGCGTGGATCTCCCCGCGGCGCACTGCGAGGGTGACGTCCTCCAGCGCGGTCACGCCGGGGAAGGTCTTGGTGATGCGACGCATCTCGAGGATGGTGTCGTCCATTGTCACTGTCCTCCGTCAGGTCTGGACGTGGTACGCGCCCAGGCGTCGGGCCCGGCGGGTGACCGCCGGGCCCGACGAGTGGCTTACTTCTTGGCCTGACCGGCGGCGACCTCGTCCGCGGTCCAGTAGCCGGAGTCGATCAGCGTCGCCTTGATGTCGTCCTTGTAGACGGTCGCGATCGGCAGCAGGTACGCAGGGACGACCTTGACGCCGTTGTTGTACGTCTGGGTGTCGTTGGCCTGCGGCTGCTTCTTCTGCAGGAACGCCTCGGCAGCGTTCACGGCCTGCTCGGCCAGCAGCCGGGTGTCCTTGAAGACAGTGGAGCTCTGCACGCCGTCGTTGATCAGCTTGATCGAGGCGATCTCCGCGTCCTGGCCGGTCACCACCGGGAGCTTCTTCGCGCCCTTGCCGTAACCGGCGTTCTGCAGGGCGGTGATGATGCCGCGGGAGATTCCGTCGTACGGCGAGAGCACCCCGTCGACCTTCGAGCCGTCGTTGTAGCTGGAGGTGAGCAGGTTCTCCATCCGCTTCTGCGCGGTCTCCTGCTGCCACCGCAGGATGGCTACCTGCTCGGGGGTGGTCTGCTTGGACTTGACGACCAGCGTGCCGTTCTCGATGAACGGCTTCAGCGTGTCCATCGCGCCGCCGAAGAAGTACTGGGTGTTGTTGTCATCCAGCGACCCGGCGAAGAGCTCGACGTTCAGCGGCCCCTTGGCCGTGCCCTTCGAGCCATCCTTGTTCAGCAGGCCGAGACCGACGAGCAGCGCGGTGCCCTGGGCGACGCCAACCTTGTAGTTGTCGAAGCTGACGTAGAAGTCGACGTCCTTGCTGCCACGGATCAGCCGGTCGTAGGAGATGACCGGGATCTTCGCGGCCGCGGCGGCCTGCAGCTGGCTGCTGAGCGCGGTGCCGTCGATCGCCGCGAGGACCAGAACATCGGCACCCTGGGTGATCATCTGGTCGACCTGCTGCGACTGCGTGGGGATGTCGTCGCCGGCGTACTGGAGGTCGACCTTGTAGCCCTTGGCCTCCAGCTTCGACTTCACCGCGTTGCCGTCGGCGATCCACCGCTCCGAGGTCTGCGTCGGCATCGAGACGCCGATGGTCAGATCGCTCGGCTTCTCGTCGCCGGACTTCTCACCGCTGCCCGCACCCCCGCCGCTGCACGCCGCCAAACTCAGCGCGAGTGCCGCGCCGCCGAGAGCAACCAGGAATTTCCTGCCCACGGGCTTCTCCTCTCTGGACTCCCCCGCCGACTGCCGGGGCCAAGTATCATCTTTCGGGTAGTGTTAGCGCTCACATAGATTGCGTCAACACCAGATCCGAAATACCGGTGTCACGGTCTCGTAACGGAGCATCCAGGCGAGCGTAGCCATGTGGCCGATCTGTCGGAAGGGTAGGACGCGGCGACTCAGCGTGGTCGTCCGCAGCACTCTACAGACCGGTGCCCGCGGACGACGTCTGTCGTCCACGGGCACCGGCACTACCGTCGGATCAGGCGGGTCGCCGCGACCTCGACGATCGGCGACCCCGGTCGGCTACCGCTGCGACCACCGCTGGTTCGCCGCCGCCGTGCAGGTCCAGAGGATCACCGTGGTGCCGTTGGCAGTGGCGTTGTTGTTGACGTCCAGGCAGAGCCCCGACTGCGCGTTGCTGATCGTGCCGTTGGCGTTGACAGTCCATTGCTGGTTGGTCCCGCCGTTGCAGTCCCAGAGCTGCACCTTGGCGCCGGCCGCGGCGTTCAGCGGCGCGTCCAGGCACTTGCCCAGGGCCTGCAGGGTCTGACCGCTGCTGGTCCAGCGCTGGTTGGCGGCGCCGTTGCAGTCCCAGATGACCGGCTGCGTGCCGTTGGTCGTGTTGCTGTTCGGCACGTCGAGGCAGCGGCCGGAGGCGGCGCTGGCGTACGCGCTCGACGTGCTCGGCGGCGGCGTCGTCGGAGGAGTCGTTCCGCCACCGCTGACGCGGTACACCACGGTGCCGTGCGCGGGGACGCTGGCGCTGATGGTCCCGCTGCTGGTGCTGGTGCCACCGGTCCACGCCTCCACCAGGGTGAACGACGAGCCGGACTTGCCGATGGCCGCGGCCGTGGTCGAGATCGTCGTCGTCGAGCCGCCCTGGTTGAGCAGGGCGACGGCGACGTCACCGTTGGCGAGCCGCTTGGCCAGCACCCGACGGGTGCCGTCGAACGACACCTGCGTCCCCTGCAACCCGAGCGAGTCCTGGTTGATCGCGATCAGGTTGGCGTTCTTGAGGATGGTCTGCGTCGCGGTGTTCATGTTCCGTACGTCGTTGCCGGCGATCAGCGGAGACGCCATGATCGCCCACATCGCGAAGTGGCTGCGCATCTCCGTGTCGTTCATGCCGCCGCGGCCGACCTCCATCATGTCGGGGTCGTTGAACCCACCCGGCCTCGCGTAGGACGCCAGCGGAACTGTCACGTTGATGATGTTCTGGATGCCCATCGGGTACCCGTTGCTCTGGCCGGTGTCCCACGCGTTGGTGATGTCCTCGGTGGTTCGCCACATGTTCGCCACGTCGCCCCAGTTGCGCTGCGGGCCGGTCTTGGCGTGAATGCTGTTGGAGTTGATGCTGTAGACGATCGGTCGGCCGGTGGCGGCCAGCGCGTCACGCATCTTGGCGAAGGTGGTCACCTGGTCGTTGATGCTGCCCTCCGGCGAGCACCAGTCGTACTTGAGGAAGTCGACACCCCACGCGGCGAACTGGCGCGCGTCCTGCACCTCGTGACCACGGCTGCCGGTCGCGCCCGGGTAGGAGCCGAAGTACTGCGCGCAGGTCTTGTCGACAGGCACCTGGTAGAGGCCGAACTTCAGGTTCCGGGCGTGCAGGTAGTCGCCGAGCGCCTTCATCCCGCTGGGGAACCGGCCGGGGTCGCCCTGGATGTTGCCGGAGCTGTCCCGGTTGGGGTTGAACCAGCAGTCGTCGACCACCACGTAGTTGTAGCCCAGGTCCCGCATGCCGCTGCTGACGATCGCGTCCGCCGTCTGCCGGATCAGCCCCTCGTTGATGTTGCAGCCGAACGAGTTCCACGAATTCCAACCCATGGGGGGAGTGCGCGCCACGCCGTTGTCCAGTGCCTGCGCCGTCGGAGCGCGAAGGCCGACCAGGGCACCGGCGAGCAGAATTCCGGCCGCCAGTGCGCTCCCCCAGCGACGACCTCGGGTATTGCGGTTCATCGAGCCTCCTTGTCGGTGACGCCCGCCCGTGATTACGATCTCTGGTCGGTACGCCGATAGTTGGACGCCATTTTTGTTAGCGTTAACAGAGACGCCCATCATGTTACGGCGACATTTCACGAGGTTCAATACCTTCACCGTGCCGTATCGCTTGCCATCGATTGGTGACGCTCAGCAACCCATCGAGTCGCGTCTTATCGGGTGAGGAAGCCGAAATTGGCGCGTGCTGGCGCTTACCCGCACGCGCGTGCACCGCTGGGCGGGGACGGCGGCGGGACCACTCCCCGCACCATGCGGGGCGACCTACGGTTGGTCGACAGTCAGTGGCGAG
Organism: Micromonospora sp. NPDC048947; assembly: GCF_040649495.1. Lineage (NCBI taxonomy): Bacteria > Bacillati > Actinomycetota > Actinomycetes > Micromonosporales > Micromonosporaceae > Micromonospora > Micromonospora sp. NPDC048947. The sequence continues at coordinate 25,503 of NZ_JBEZFO010000003.1, read as the reverse complement.
GTGGGGCGACGCTCTCGCGGGCGACCAGAGCGGGGGCGATGGTCTGCCGCAGCGCCCCACCGGTGCCCGACTCGATCTGGGACAGCAGCATCTGCAGGCTCGCTCGCGCCACCGCGTCGAAGTCCGGTCGGACGGTGGTCAGCGGCGGAATGAAGTACGCCGCCTCCGGTACGTCGTCGAAGCCGACCACGCTGATCTCGTGCGGCACCCGTCGACCGAACTCGTGCAGCGCCCGCAGCACGCCCAGCGCGAGATGGTCGTTGGCGGTGAAGACCGCTGTGACCTCCGGCATCCGCGCCAACATCTGCCCGCACCGGTAACCCGACGCCGCGGACCAGTCCCCCGGCATCGGCGGCGGCGGATCCAGCCCGGCGGCCAGCAACGCCTGCCGCCATCCGTCGATCCGCCCCACGCTGTCGAACCAGTCGGTCGGGCCGGAGACGTGCCAGACGGTGCGGTGCCCGGCGTCGAGCAGATGTTGCGTCGCCGCCCGGGCGCCCGCCACCTGGTCGACAGTCACCAGCGGCACCGGCCGGCTCGGGTCACCGTCGACAGTGACCAGCGGGACATCCTTGGGAAGGCGCTCCAGCGCCTCACCGGCCGACTCGACCGGGGCGATGACCACGATGCCGGCGACCCGGTGCGACAGGTGCCGCTCGACGGCCGCCGAGATGGAGCGGTGGTCAAGGTTTCGCACGCTGCCGACGCTGACCGCGAAGCCCTCTTCGGCGGCGGTCTGCTCCAGGGCGGCCAGCAGCGATGCCGGACCGTAGAGCGTCGTGTTCTGCGCGACCACACCGATGACCTGTGATCGACCGGTCACCAGGGCGCGTGCCGCGCCGTTGGGGCGGTAGCCGAGTTCGGCGATCGCCGCGCGTACCCGAAGTCGGGTCTGCTCACGGACGTTGGGGTGCCCGTTGAGCACCCGCGACACCGTCTGATGGGAGACACCGGCGAGACGGGCAACGTCCGTCATCGCGGGACCGTGGACGGCCATTTCACTCCCCCCGCTACATCGCCGGCCCGCAGCCCGTCGACGTCGACTGGAGCGGCCCGGCCCGATCCCCCTCGCTCAGTCACCACGCCGGTGCTGAATCCCAGGTGACCAGCGCTGGATCGCCGACAGTCTACGCCAGCAACGACCCCGAACACGGCACGCCTGTGTGGGGACCGTTCGACGCGCCGCAGCCGTACGACGCGATACCCGTCGGAAGTCCCCAACCAACCCACCCGGGACACGGTCCTGGTGTGGTACGCCGGCCTGCCCTCGCTCCTTGACAGAGCGTGGAACAGGCCGGCGGGGAACTGACGCGGTGGCGCGGACCTCACATGCCGCCAGGGCTGCGTCGCCAGCGCCACCGGTCAGAGCGATCGTCGTGTGACCGGAGTCACGGTGTGGTCAGGCTGAACTGCCGCACTGTGACGGCGCCACCGAGCGACTGCGTCGCGTGGTTGAAGATGGCGAACCGGTAGCCCATGAAGAACTGCCAGTTGTTCGCCAGCGTCAGGGCGTTGCCGAACGAGGTGAAGTTCACCCCGTCGGTGCTGTACGAGAAACGGGCCTGCCGACCGGACCCGGGTCTGATGTCGGCGTTGGCCCGCAACCAGATCCGGCCACCGGAGACGGCGGTGCTCGCCACCTCGCTGCCGGTGCTTGTGGTGTTCCAGCTGCCGTCCATCGTCAGCCCGTTCTGCATGACCAGCCGGGTGGACCCGTTGTCCCGTCGGACTCCGATCCAGGCCGACGAGTTACGCAGCACCGCCAGGCCGGTGCGATCACCGTCGCGCATCGTGGAGTAGTCCAACTCGATCGTCGCGGTCGAGGTGGGGCCCTGGATGCGGTGGGTCAGCGTGTTGCGCGCCTTGTACAGGTCGTTGGTGACGGTGGCGGTCTGCAGGTTCAGCCCGTTGTTCACCGACCACTTGCTGTTGTCCGGGTTGTGGTTCCACTCCCACTGCGGTCCGAGCGTGGTGCCGGCGAACGTGTCGGTGCCGGTGAGTGGCTTGACGGCGCGGGGCGGCGCGGGCAGGTTCGGCTTCGGGTACGAGCTGCCCCAGGTGCCGTTCACCGTCTGCAGCACGGGCCAGCCGTCGCCGGTCCAGGTGATCGGTGCCATGGCCGGCATCCGACCACCGGGGTACGCGTCGACGAAGGACATGTAGTACCAGTCGCCGTTCTGGGTCTGCACAAGCCCACCCTGGTGCGGCACACCGCCACCGGAGATCGGGCCGGGTAGGTTGAGCAGCACCTGCCGCTGCTCGTACGGGCCGAACGGGCCGTTCGTCGACTTGAGCACGTACTGGCCGTTGGCCGGGCGGGTGAGCCAGATGTAGTAGGCGCCGTTGCGCTTGTAGAAACGCGCGCCCTCCAGCGTCCCGATGCTCGACGGCGTCTGGTACACCTGCTGGGCGCGGACCTGGGACTTCCCGTCGGCGGACAGCTGCGCCACGCTGATCGTGCCGTTGCCGTACGCCACGTACATGGTGTCGTTGTCGTCGATCAGCATCCCGGCGTCGTAGTAGCAGTTGGGGATGGTGGTGTGCTTGCTCCAGGTGCCGTCGACGGCGGACGCCGTGTAGATGTGGGTCTGCGCGAAGTCGATGCACCCGGCCCAGTAGTAGGTCCGGTTGCTCGGCCGGTAGTTCAACGTCGACGCCCAGATGCCATCGACGTAGGCGTTACCACCGCTCATGTCGTACTTCGACCCGAAGTCGAGCTTGGGCACGGAGTGACCGGCGAACTCCCAGTTGACCAGGTCGTACGAGCGCAGGACCGGCGCGCCGGGCGAGTAGTGCATTGTGGACGCCGACATGTAGTAGGCGTTGTCCACCCGGATGATGTCGACGTCGGCAAAGTCCTGCCAGACCACCGGGTTCGAGTACGTGCCGTTCGACGGGGGTGGCGTCGTGGGGTCGGTCCCGCCGTCGATGCGAGCGAGCTGCCACTGCTGGTTGGTGCCGTTCCAGTCGTCGTACTGCACGATGTTGCCACCGTCGGCGGTCGAGGCGCCCTGCACCTCCATCGCCTTGTTGCTGTTGCGGTTGATCAACCGGACGTAGCCGCCGTCCGAGTCGGCCAGCCGGAACTGCTGGTTGGTGCCGTTGTTGTCGCTCCACTGCACGACGCTGGCACCGTTGGCGGTCGAGCGGCCGGAGACGTCCAGCACCTTGCCCGACAACCTCGACTTGAGTCGGTAGTAGCCGCCTCCGGAGTCCACGAACTGCCACTGCTGCTGGTTACCGTTGTTGCGCGTCCACTGGGTGATCCGCGCACCGTCGTTCGTGGCCAGGTTGTACACGTCCACGGCCTTGCCACTGTTGCGGTTCACCAACACGTACCAGGCGTTGGTGTCGACGGTGGCCGCTGACGCGGGCGACGAGGCGACGGCCACAGCCGCGCCACCGACCACCAGCACCATCGCGGCGACGGCGAGTCTCGACAGCCACCCGCGCCGTCGTGGCGCACCCCGGGGAACCCGACCGATGGAAAGCATGATCCTCCTCTGCTGACGCGAACCGTGCGGTCTGGGTCGGCGTCCGCGGCACCGGGCGGGGCACCGAGCTGACCACGCCCGGCCATGTGATCGCTAACACCGATCGCCCGACCGTCGCGGCGACGAGGTGCCGAAACCGCGGGGTAGGACGCGCGCGCGGCCGGACCAGCCAACGACATCGACCATCTTGGTTATAGACTGTGAGCGATAACATGCTGTTAGTCAAGGCGTAACACAACCGCCTCGTGGCCCGGCTGGCGCACACGCGAACGGGTGGTCCACCCCCGCCCGCAGGCAGGGGTGGACCACCCGTTTCCGGACGATCCGACCGCGCGAATCAGAAGCCGCGGGCCAGCCGGTAGTAGGCCTGGTTCCAGCGCAGCTCGTCGGCGAAACGGCGGGGCTCCGTGGCGGCGTCGATGACGACGAGCTCGGTGCGGCTCATCTCCGCCAGGTCGTGCAGCTCCTCCACGCCCACCGCCTGTGACAGCACTGTGTGGTGCGGCGCGCCCGCGGTGATCCACGCCTCGGCCGAGACCGGCAGGTCGGGACGCGGACGCCAGACGGCACGGGCAACCGGCAACCGGCGCAGCGGCTGCGGCGGCGCCACCACGTCGATCTCGTTGGCCACCAGCCGGAACCGCTCCCCCATGTCGGACAACCCGAGCACCACGGCCGGCCCGGGTGCGGCGTCGAACACCAGCCGGACCGGGTCCTCACGGCCACCGATGCTCAGCGGATGGATCTCCACGTTGGGCACGTCGGAGGCGATCGTCGGGCAGACCTCCAGCATGTGGGCACCGAGCACCAGCTCGTTGCCCGGGGTGAGGTCGTAGGTGTAGTCCTCCATGAACGACGTGCCGCCGCTCACGCCCACCGACATCGCCTTGAGGGTGCGAACCAGGACCGAGGTCTTCCAGTCGCCCTCACCGCCGAAGCCGTAGCCGTCCGCCATCAACCGCTGCACGGCGATGCCCGGCAGCTGACGCAGCCCGCCGAGGTCCTCGAAGTTCGTCGTGAAGGCCCGGAAGCCGCCCGCGTCCAGGAAGGCGCGCATGCCCAACTCGACACGCGCGGCGTACCGCAGCGAGTCGTGCTGCTCCCCGCCGGGCAGCAGCTCGCCGACGATGCGGTAGGTGTCCTCGTACTCCTTGACCAGGTCGTCCACCTGCGCGTCGGTGACCTCGCCGACCACCTCGACCAGGTCGTTGACGCCGTAGGTGTTGACCGAGACCCCGAACCGCAGCTCGGCCTCGACCTTGTCGCCCTCGGTGACCGCGACGTCGCGCATATTGTCACCGAAGCGGGCCAGACGCAGCGACCGCATCGCCGACCAGCCCGTCGCGGCGCGGGCCCAGGCCCCGATCCGAGTGGTCACCCGCGGGTCGCTGACGTGCCCGGCCACCGTCTTACGGGCCACACCGAGACGGGTCTGGATGTACCCGAACTCACGGTCGCCGTGGGCGGCCTGGTTCAGGTTCATGAAGTCCATGTCGATGTCGTTCCACGGCAGCAGAACGTTGGCCTGGGTGTGCAGGTGCAGCAGCGGTGTCTGCAACGCGTCCAGACCGGAGATCCACATCTTGGCCGGCGAGAACGTGTGCATCCAGGCGATGACCCCGACGGCACCCTGAGCGGCGGCGTCCCGGCAGACCTGCAGAATCTCACCGCTGTTGGTCAGGACGGGCTTCCAGACCACGCGGGCGGGAATCTGCGGCGAGTCGTCGAGCGCTGCCGCGATCTGGCGAGACTGCTCGGCCACCTGGCGGAGCGTCTCCTCGCCGTACATGCCTTGGCTGCCGGTGAGGAACCAGATCTCGGGTTCGGTGTGTGGTGCCATGGAGTTGCCTTCCGCGAGAGGGGCGGTCACTTGTAACGGATTCCGATGAGGCGTTGAAGGAGGATGAACGCGAAGAGCAGACCACCAATCACGATCTTGGTCCACCAGGAGTTGAGACTCCCGTCGAAGGTGATGAGGGTCTGGATCACGCCGAGGACCAGCACGCCCAGCACCGTGCCGAAGACGTAACCCGCGCCGCCGGTGAGCACCGTGCCACCGATGACGACGGCGGCAATGACGTCCAGCTCCATCCCCACGGCGATCAGCGGCGCGCCGGAGAGAGTGTAGAAGGACAGCAGGATCCCGCCGATGGCCGAGCACAGACCACTGATCGTGTAGACGGCGATCCGGGTCCGCCCCACCGGCAGGCCCATCAGCAGCGCCGACTGCGGGTTGCCGCCGATGGCGTACACGTTGCGGCCCAGCCGGGTGTAGGCCAGCGTGTACGCGGCGATGACGACCACCACGAAGGCGATCAGCACGCTGATCGACACGAAGTTGCCCCGGGGGTCCCCGATCCGCTCCTGCGACATCGAGGTCCAGAACCCGTCGGTGATCGGGATCGACGCGCCGGAGATGAAGGTGCACATGCCCCGGGCGAAGAACATCCCGGCGAGCGTGACGATGAACGGCTGGATCTCGAAGAAGTGGATGACGCAGCCCATCAACAGGCCGAGCGTCGGACCGATGAGCAGGGCGATGACCAGCACCAGCGCCGCCGGCATGCCGTCCTGCAGCAGCGCTGCCGACACCATCGCCGTCATGGCGACCACCGAACCGACCGACAGGTCGATGCCACCGGTGAGGATCACGAAGGTCATGCCCACCGCGACGACGAGCAGGAAGCCGTTGTCGATGAAGACGTTGAAGATGACCTGGACGTTGGAGAACGCCGTGTACTGCGAGACGCCGATGCCGTACATCACCAGCAGCAGGGCGAGCGTCGCCAGGACCGGTATCTGCTTCCTCGGCAGCCGGAACCGGGTCCGACCGGCGGCGGTAAGCGTTCCAGTGGTCATGCCGGCACCTGCTCCTTCGGCTTGTCGGCGATGGTGGCGGGCGGCGGGACGTTGCGCCTACGCCGGCTGAACCGGGCCCGGAAGGCCGGCGCCTGGATGAGGCAGACGGCGATGACGACGACCGCCTTGAACAGCAGCGAGGTCTGCGGCGAGATGTCCATGGCGTACACAGTGGTGGTCAGGGTCTGGATGATCAGCGCGCCGATGATCGTGCCACTCAGGAAGAACCGGCCGCCCGCGAGGGACGTACCGCCGATGACGACAGCGAGGATCGCGTCCAACTCGACCCAGAGGCCGGCGGCGTTGCCGTCGGCGCTGGAGACGTTGGCAGTCATCATGAAACCGGCGACCGCGGCACAGGCGGCGCTGATCACGTACGCGAGGAAGATGACCCGACCGGACCGGATGCCGGCGAGCCGGCTGGCCATGGCGTTGCCACCCACCGACTCGATGATCATGCCGAGTGCGGTGCGACGGGTGAACGCGGCGACCAGCAGGGCCGCGGCGAGCGCGATGAAGATGGCCAGCGGCAGTGTCAACGCGTGGCCCAGGCCGATCGCCCGGTACGGCTCGGAGTTGATGGTGATGATCTGACCCTCGGTGATCAGCTGGGCGAGACCCCGGCCGGCGACCATCAGGATCAGGGTGGCGATGATCGGTTGGATCCCGATGACGGCCACCAGCACCCCGTTCCAGGCGCCGAGCACCAGCGAGACACCCATCGCCATCGCGAGGGCGGTCACCACCACGCCAAGGCTGTTCTGGTCGGGCTGCTTGCTGATGTACATGCAGGCGATCGCGCCGCTGATCGCGCAGAGCGAGCCCACCGACAGGTCGATGCCGCCGGTGGAGATGACCAGGGTCATGCCCAGCGCGACGAGGATCAGCGGTGCGCTCAGCCGCAGGATGTCGATCGGCGTGCCGTACAGGTGCCCGTCCTTGAGCTCGATGGACAGGAAGCCGGGCCGGTAGATCGTGTTGGCGGCGAGCATGACGAACAGCACGGCGGCGGGCCAGAACAGCCGGTGACCGATCATCGTCCGATAGCGGCTCATGGTGTCGTTCATCGGTCTGCCTCCTCCCGGTGGGATCCGCTGGCGATGGTCTGCATGACGCGGTCGGCGTCCAGGCTCTCGTCGTTGGCGAGCTGCGCGACCATCTGCCGGTCCCGCATGACTGCCACCTTGTGGCTGAGGCGCAGCACCTCCTCCAGCTCGGCGGAGATGAACAGCACCGCCATTCCCCCGTCGGACAGCTGCGTCACGAGCTTCTGGATCTCGGTCTTCGCCCCGATGTCGATGCCCCGGGTCGGCTCGTCGAGGATCAGCAGCCGCGGCTCGGTGATCAGCCACCGGGCCAGCAGCACCTTCTGCTGGTTACCGCCGGAGAGGTTGCGTACCGGCACCTCCGGGTCGGCGGGCCGGATGTTGAGGGCCTTGACGTACTTGTCGACCAGCTCGTCCTGGCGGCGACGCGGAATGGGCCGCAGCCAGCCGCGGGCCGCCTGCATGGCGAGGATCATGTTCTCGCGGACCGACAGGTCCGCGACGATCCCCTCGGCCCGGCGGTTCTCCGAACAGAAGCCCACGCCGTGGTCGATGGCCTGCGCGGGGGTGCGCAGGCTGCTCGCCGTGCCGTCGATCGCCACCTGACCGCCGTCGGTGCGGTCGGCACCGAACAACAACCGCGCGACCTCGGTACGCCCCGAGCCCAGCAGGCCGGCCAGGCCCACCACCTCGCCGGCGTGGATGGTGAGGCTGAACGGCTCGACAGCACCCGCCCGACCGAAGTTCGACACCGCCACCAGGGGGGTGCCCTCCTCCAACGCGGCCAGGTCCCGCCGGGAGTGCTCCTCGATGCCCTCCAGGACGTCGAGCTCCTTGCCGATCATCTTCTCGACCAGGGAGAGCTGGGGCAGCTCGGTGGTGAGGTACTCGCCGACGAGCCCGCCGTTGCGCAGCACCGTGATCCGGTCGGAGATCTCGTAGACCTGGTCGAGGAAGTGGGTCACGAACAGGATCGCGATGCCCTCGTCGCGCAGTTGCCGCATGATGCGGAACAGCTGCGCCACCTCACCGGCGTCGAGGCTGGACGTCGGTTCGTCCAGGATCAGCACCCGAGCCTTGATGTCGATGGCGCGGGCGATGGCGACCATCTGCTGGATCGCCAGCGAGTACGAGCCGAGTGGCGCGCTGACGTCGAGGTCGAGGTCGAGGCTGGCCAGCAGGGCTCGGGCGCGGCGGCGAACCTCACCCCAACGGACGGCGCCGAAGACCCGGGGCTCACGGCCGATGAAGATGTTCTCCGCCACCGAGAGGTTGGTGCAGAGGTTGACTTCCTGGTAAACGGTGCTCACACCGGCGGCGGTCGCCTGCATCGGCCCGGTGAACGACACGGGCTCGCCGTCGAGGGTGATCGCGCCCTGGTCGGTGTCGTAGACGCCGGTGAGCACCTTGATGAGGGTGGACTTGCCGGCGCCGTTCTCGCCCATCAGGGCGTGCACCTCGCCGGGGAAGAGCCGGAAGTTGACGTCGTGGAGTGCACGCACCCCGGGGAAGGACTTGCTGATCCCGGTCATCGTCAGGACCGGACGGCTATCCGTCATCCCATCAGACCTCTTCTGGGTTGTCGACACGGAAGGGCCGCTACGCTCCCGCCACGCCCGCCCGGTCGCCCCTGGGGGCGCTCAGGCGGGCGTGGTACGGGGGTCGTCGCGGGCCAAGCCCGGTCCGTTTCGGGTAGGGAAGCGACGCGGCGGGGCCGCCACGCGAACGCGGCGGCCCCGTCGTCGATCAGTACTTACGGTTGGGCAGAGCTTCCTTGGCCTGCTCGGACGTGAAGGTGGTCTCCTCGGTCTCGATCCGAGTAGGCACCTCCTGGCCGGCCTTGACCTTCTTGGCCAGGTCCATCAGCTGCGGGCCGAGCAGCGGGCTGCACTCCGCGATGAAGTTGAACTTCCCGTCGGCGAGAGCCTGCATGCCGTCCTTGACAGCGTCGATCGTGATGATGGTGATGTCCTTGCCGGGCACCTTGCCGGCGGCGGTGATCGCCTCAAGCGCGCCCAGACCCATGTCGTCGTTGTGCGCGAACAGCACGTCGATCTTCGGGTTGGCCTTGAGGAACTGCTCCATGACCTGCTTGCCACCGGCCCGGGTGAAGTCGCCCGTCTGGGAGGCGATGACCTTCAGGTTCGGGTTGGCGGCGATCGCCTCGGCGAAGCCCTTCTTACGGTCGTTCGCGGGTGCCGCGCCCGTGCTGCCCTGCAGCTCGACGATGTTCACCGGGCCCGAGGCGGTCTTCTTCTGCTCGACCAGCCACTCACCGGCGAGCCGGCCCTCCTTGACGAAGTCCGAGCCGAGGAAGGTCTTGTACAGCGACTTGTCGGCCGAGTCCACCGAGCGGTCGGTCAGGATGACCGGGATGCCGGCGTCCTTGGCCTCCTTGAGCACGGTGTCCCACCCGGACTCCACCACCGGCGAGAAGGCGATCACGTCGACCTTCTGCTGGATGTAGTTGCGGATCGCCTTGATCTGGTTTTCCTGCTTCTGCTGCGCGTCGTCGAACTTCAGCTCGATTCCGGCTGCCGTGGCGGCCTCCTTGATCGAGATGGTGTTCGCGGTACGCCACCCGCTCTCCGCACCGACCTGGGAGAAGCCCATCGTGATCTTGCCGTCGTCCTTGGTGCCGCCGCCGCCGGTGTCGCTATTGCCGCAGGCCGCCACGCCGCCGACCAGCAGCACGCTGGCGAGGACCGCGGCAGCGCGCCACGGAGCGGACTGCGTTCGCATCTTTCCCATCGAATCTCCTTGGCTGGATGTGGTGGGTAACCGCGCCAACCGCCGAGGTGCGAAAGAGCGGCGTACGCGGGTGGTGCGTGCTGGTGCGTCGTGGTGCAGACCGACGGGTCCCGGGTTATCGGTGCAGGGTCAGGAGCCCGTCGGTGCGACTGGTTGCTGGCCGTAGACGTTCTGGTAGCGGTCGTAGAGCGAGTCGATGTCGGCCTGCGCCATCGGAACCGGCTGCCCGAGGGTGTGGGCCAGGTGCGCGGTACGGGCCACGTCCTCGCACATGACCGCCGCCTTGACCGCCGCGCGGGCGTCGCGGCCGATGGTGAACACGCCGTGGTTGCGCATCAGCACCGCTGGCGAGCGGTGCCCGGAGAGCGTGGCGACGATGCCCTTGCCGATGTCGTCACCACCGATCAGCGCGAACGGCCCGATCGGGATCTCCCCACCGAACTCGTCGGCCTGGGCGGTGAGGTGGCAGGGGATCGACTCCCCACACGCGGCCCAGGCGGTCGCGTACGAGCTGTGCGTGTGCACTACCCCACCGACCTCGGGCATGGCCCGGTAGACGTAGGCGTGGGCGGCGGTGTCGCTGGACGGGGCGAAGTCGCCCTCGACGAGAACACCGTCGAGGTCGCACACCACCATGGTGGCCGCGGTGAGGTCGTCGTAGCTCACCCCACTCGGCTTGATCACCATCAGGTCCTGGCCGGGGACCCGCGCGGAGACGTTGCCGGACGTCCAGGCGACCAGGTTGTACCGGGTCAGCTCAGCGTGCAGGCGGGCGACGGTCTCGCGCAGCTCGGCGATCTGTCGGGTCACCTCGGCGTTCACGCCACCACCTCCAGCGGGGCCTCGTGCGGGGTCGCGGCGGTCTCGACCGCCGCGTTGCGGATCGCCCGCAGTCGGAGCATGACGTCGTTGCCGCCACGTCCGAAGTGGTCGTGCAGCGCCCGGTACTCGGCGTAGAGGGCGTCGTAGGCGCTGGCCCGCTCGGGGTCCGGACGGTAGACGGCCTCGTGCACCCGACCCATGGCCTGCGACGCCTCGTGGATCGAGGGGAACTCACCGGCGGCGACGGCGGCGTGGATCGCCGAGCCGAGCGCCGGCCCCTGCGCCGAGGCGATGATGTTCAGCGGTCGCCTGGTCACGTCGGCGTAGATCTGCATCAGCAGCGCGTTGTTGGTCAGACCACCGGCGATCACCAGGTCGTTCACCGGAACTCCGGCGTCGACGAACGCCTCGATGATCATCCGGGTGCCGTACGCGGTGGACTCCAGCAGGGCCCGGTAGATGTCCGCTGGCCGGGTGGCCAGGGTCATGCCGACGATCATCCCGCTGAGGTCGTGGTTGACAAGCAGGGAACGGTTGCCGTTCCACCAGTCCAAGGCGATCAGGCCGTGCGCGCCGACGGGCTGACTCGCGGCCAGCTCGGTGAGGCGCTCGTGCGAGTCGACGCCGGCCGGGGCGGCGTGCTCGACGAACCAGCCGAAGATGTCGCCGACACCGCTCTGCCCAGCCTCGTAACCCCACGCGCCGGGGCTGATGCCGCCATCCACCACACCGCACATGCCGGCCACCTCGGCGACCTCCGCGCCGTTGACGACGTGGCAGGTCGAGGTGCCCATGATGGCGACCAGCCGACCGGGCTGCACCGCCTGCGCGGACGCCGCGGTGACGTGCGCGTCGACGTTGCCGACGGCCACCGCGATCCCCTCCGGCAGGCCGGTCCAGGCGGCGGCCTGGGCGGTGAGCGCGCCGGCCCTGGCCCCGAGGGGCAGCAACGGGCCGTCCAGCTTGGCCACGAAGTCGCCGAAGTTGGGGTTGAGCGCGGTCAGGAAGCCCTTGGAGGGGTACTGACCGTCCTGCAGGATGCCCTTGTAGCCGGCCGTGCAGACGTTGCGGGTCTCGGTGCCGCAGAGCTGCCAGACGATCCAGTCGGCCGCTTCGATGAAGCGCTCGGCCCGGTCGTAGACCTCCGGGTCCTCCTCCAGGATCTGCAGGCCCTTGGCGTACTGCCACTCGGCGGAGATCTTGCCGCCGTACCGGCCGATCCACGGCTCGGCCCGCTCATGGGCGAGCGCGTTGATCCGGTCGGCGTGCGGCTGCGCGGCGTGATGCTTCCACAGCTTGACCCAGGCGTGCGGTCGGTCGCGCAGCTCGGGGGTCTCGCACAGCGGGGTGCCATCGGCGAGCGTCGGCAGCACGGTGCAGGCGGTGAAGTCGATGCCTATGCCGACCACCGCCGCCGGGTCCACCCCCGCGGCGGACACCGCCGCCGGGACGGCGTAGCGCAGAACGTCGCGGTAGTCCTGCGGGTTCTGCAGGGCCCAGTCCGGGGGCAGCGTTCGACCTCCCGGAAGCGCCGTGCTGATAACGCCATCGCCGTACTCGTGCACCGCGGTCCCCAACTCGGCACCATCGCCGACACGGACCACCAGAGCTCGCCCGGACAGGGTGCCGTAATCGACACCGACGACGTAGCGGTCGTCAGCTCCGTCCACACGGTTCATGTTCACCTCCACCGTTAACGGGGATAGTGTTAACGCTCACATCCAGGCTCGTCAAGACATCTACCCGCAACAGCTCCGTAACGGAACGCGAAAGGCGCACGGACTCGGGAGGGTAGGTAGCGGACCGGTGCAAACCTCGACATTCCGCACTCAACTGCGGTAACCATCCGACGAATGGGGCCCGAGTCGGGTACGAGTGCCACCCGGAGACCCGTCGACCGGCGGGTGCGACAGGTCCAGTGCGCCGCACATTGCGACAACGCCGTCCGATAGCGACCACTTCTCCCCCGCCGATGATGGCAGCGATAACATTCCCGTGCCGTCGCGGTCGCGTGCTCGAATCGGCCAGGCTGCCATCGACGACCATGCGCGCTCCTGACTGGGCGCGCCGGAGGGGCGACACACCCGGCGTGAAGCCGGGCGGCAGCCCTGTGTTATCGATAACATTCAACGTCTTGGTGTGCCCGCGCCGCCCGGTCGACCCGTGCGTCCAACGGGGCGTCGCGCGGCCCCGAAGGCAAGATCTACTAGTGCGCGCCGGAGTCGCGGGGTCCGCGGCGGAGTGATCGGCCGACTTCACGAAATCCGAGTCGACCACGCGCCCGCGCCACCGACCCCGCCGCCCCACCACGCGCCCGCGCCACCGACCCCGCCGCCCGATCACACGCTCTCGCCGCCGGTCGCACGACGCCACGAGCCGGCGGCCCGACCCCTGTGGGCCGAGCCGCCGGCTCTCCGTTGCGGTGGTGACGAGACGCGCCGGTCGGATCAGGCCGTCCGGTTGCGGTTGTACAGGGCCTTGGCCCACAGGAAGCAGCCCACCGTGATGACGGCGCACCAGGCGACCGTGATGATCCCGTTGGCGCCGATCCCGGTACCCAGGAGCAGGCCGCGAAGGGTCTCCATGACGGGCGTGAAGGGCTGGTAGTCGGCGAACACCCGTACGGCGGTCGGCATGGAGTCGGTGGGGACGAACCCGCTGCCGAGGAACGGCAGGAGGATCAGCGGCATGGGCAGGTTGCTGGCCGTCTCGACACTGTCACTGACCAGACCGAGGGCGACGGACAGCCAGGTCAGCGCAAAGGTGATCATGGCGAGGACGCCGATCGCGGCGAGCCATTCGACAGGGTTGGCAGTGGGCCGGAACCCCACCAGCAGCGCCACGACGGTGACGGCCGCGAGGCTGAGCATGGTCTGGACCAGGCTGCCCAGCACGTGACCGGTCAGGACCGACGGTCGAAAGATCGACATCGTGCGGAACCGGGCGATGATCCCCTCGGTCATGTCCATCGCGACCGAGATGGCGGTGCCCTGCGCGGCGCTGACCACTGTGATGAGCAGGATGCCGGGGGTGACGTAGTTGGCGTACTGGGAACGGTCGCCGGACGGGCCGAGGCCGGCGCCGAGCGTGCCGCCGAAGACGTAGACGAAGAGCAGCAGGATGATGATCGGGATGCCGATGAGCAGGAACGTCATCGACGGGTACCGCCGCATGTGCAGCAGGTTGCGCCGCAGCATGGTGCTCGAGTCGCGGACGGCGAGGGAGAGGGTGCTCATCGCGCGGGAGCCCTTTCGTGGTCGGGTCGGTTGGCCCGGGTGTCGGGCTGACCGGTGAGGGTGAGGAAGACGTCGTCGAGGTCGGGGGTGTGCACGGAGAGGCCCGCCACGCTGATCGAGGCGCGGTCGAGCTGGTCGAGCAGGGATCGCAGCGACCCGACCCCGCCGTCATTCGGCACCTGGAGGGTGAGCGCCGCGTCGTCCCGGGTGGCGGCCTCGAACGTCCGGGCCGCCGAGTCGAGACCCTCCTGGTCGGCGAACTGCAGGACGACGTGGCCGCCCGGGATGAGCCGCTTGAGTTCGCGCGGCGTGCCCTCGGCGATCAACCGGCCGTGGTCGAGGAACGCCACCCGGTCGGCGAGCTGGTCGGCCTCCTCCAGGTACTGCGTGGTGAGCAGGATGGTCACGCCCTCGGCGGCGAGCGCGCGGATGATGTGCCACATTGCCCGGCGGCTGCGCGGGTCGAGGCCGGTTGTCGGTTCGTCGAGGAAGATGACGCGGGGCTCGCCGACCAGGGTCATCGCGAGGTCGAGCCGACGACGCATGCCGCCGGAGTACGTGGACACCGGCTTGCCCGCCGCGTCGGTCAGGTCGAACTGGTCGAGCAGGTCGGCGATCCGCCGCCGACCGGCGGCCCTCTCCAGGTGACACAGGTCGGCCATCAGGGTCAGGTTCTCCCGACCGGTGAGCAGGCTGTCGACGGCGGAGAACTGGCCGGTGACGCCGATCAGCGCGCGTACCGCGTCGGGTTCCCGGGTCAGGTCGTGGCCGAAGACGCGGGCGTCACCGCCGTCGGCGTCGATCAGGGTGGAGAGGATCTGCACTGTGGTGGTCTTGCCGGCGCCGTTCGGACCGAGCAGCGCGAAGATGGTGCCCTCGGTGATCATCAGGTCGATGCCGTTCAGCACGACCTTGTCGCCGTAGGACTTGCGCAGGTCGGTGGCGACGATCGCGGGGTTCATGGAGCTGGTCATGGTCTCCTCCTCTGTGGTCGGCGGGGCGGTGGGTCAGGCGCGGCGGATCATGATGTCGCCGTAGGAGGTGTTCGCCCGGACCTCGACCGTCTCGTCGGTCTGCGCCGGGCTGTCGGTCGACTCCAGCGCGTTGTGCACGCGGCCGTGCTTGGAACTGACGTCGAGCCAGGCGGCGGTCCCGCGACGGATGCCGACCTCGATCGCGCCGTAGGAGGTCTGTGCGTCGACAGCGCCGCGGGTGACCTCACCCAGCCGAAGGTTGCCGTAGGCGGTGCGCGCCGTCACCGAAGCCTGCGAGGCGTCCACCGTGATGTCGCCGTAGGCAGTGTTGATCCGGACGTCGCCACCGCTGCGGCCGATCCAGCAGTCGCCGGACGAGTTCTTGATCTCGGCGGTGCCGTCGACCGCGCCGATGCGCACCTTGCCGGACGAGGCCTTCACCCGGGCGGAGCCCAGTACACGCTCGACAGCAACCTCGCCGTGGCTGCTGTCGATCTCCAACGGCCCGGTCTCGTCGAGTCGGATGCCGCTGCCGGTCTTGATCCGGCACTCGCCGAGCCGACCCTCGCAGCGGAACGCCGCCCACGCCGCCTCGGCGTACACCCGTGACCCGGTCGGCACCTCGATCTGGACGTCGACCGACGGCCCGGGGCCGAACGCGTAGCGGCGCCAGCTCTTCGGCACCCGGATCACCAGTCGTCCGGCGGCGAACTCGACTGTGCTCTGTTCGGCGGCGCTCACGTCGGCCTTGCTCGACGGGTCGCGGGGCCGCACCGTCACCACGGTGTCGGTGCGGTCGCTCGCGGCGATCCAGGCATCGCCGATCGGCAGCTCGATCTGGACGGAAATCGGTTCTGGCGTCTCGAAAACAGGCATGGTGGTCTCCCGAAAGGTGGTCGGCGGAGGTCGCCGCTGGTCAGCGGCGTGGTGGTGGAAGGGGTACGGGGAGTTAGCGGGCCCAGCCGGTGAAGTGCTGGCCGGAGATCGGCTCCACCCGGCGGGATGGACGGCGCTGCGTGTCGCCCGTCCCGATGGCACCGGCGACGGCGCGCACGAGCCAGGCGTTGACCGACAGCCCGGCGCGGCCGGCGGCGTCCTCGACGCTGGCCTTCAGGTGGTCGGGGAGCCGCAGGTTGATCCGCGAGGTGCCGCCGTCGTCACCGTCGGGCGCGGTCACCGGCACCGACAGCGGTGGCGGGCCACTGGGCTCACTCGCCACCTCGACCGGCGGGCTGGCCGGCGTCACCACGAAGTCGGGCTCGCGCCCGCGCAACCGGACGTGCACCGAACCCGGCGCGAGGTCACGGGTGATCTCGTCGGCCGCGTCGGAGAGCGCTTCGAGCAGGGTGAGACGGGTGGCCGCCTCCAACTGCGCGAAGAGTCGCTCGGCCAGCGCCCGGGCCTCCGGGTCCACGCCCTCAGCGGCCACGGCGAACTCGTCACGCAGGTTCTCGACGTATGACCTCAGTTCCATGGCACCATGATGGCACCACTTTGGCTCACAATGCAACAGACGTGGCTCAGGAAGATGCCGCTACCTGGCTCCGCCGGGGTCAGCCGACTCTGACAGGTCGCCGAAGAGCCTCCGGACCAGATGATTCGCGTCCTCCTGGCTCAGCCCGGTGGCGACCAGGAGGTCACTGACTGTCGTCCGGACCTGTGCCACCACCACCGCGCCGGAGAAGCCGACGCCGTCCCGATAGGCGTGCCCAGCCGTCCGGACCGCCCGCAGCGCCTGCTCCCGGGCCCGGTTCGGCTCGGCGCCGGCGGCGAACTGCCGCTTGAGCAGGCGGACCGCCTCGGCGAGATCGGCCACCGCCGTCGGCAACGACTCCGGCACCGGCTCGCCGTCCTCGATGAGCGACACCGACCGTCGGATCAGGGTGCCGCTGTTGCGCACCGCCCGGTCGATCGGCTCCGCCGCCTGCGCGTAGCGGCCCACCGGCCCACGCCGTTGATGCCAGTACACGGGTGACAGGGTGCTCGCCTCCCGGGCGCCCTGGGTTGCCTCGACGAACGCCTTCAACCGGCCCGCGCTCTGCCGCAGCTCACCCCGGGCCGCACGGGCCCGAGCGGCATCCCGCTCGGTCAGTGCCTCGGCGGTGGCGTCGAGCTGGGTCGCGAGGAGATCCAACGCCGGCCGCGCGGCCCGGTTGAGCACCCGCAGCGGGTTCAACGGCAGCAACACGGCGGTGACCAGCAGCGCCACCCCTCCCCCGACGAGCGCGTCCACGAACCGGGGGATCTCCAGGTCCCGGACGGTCGGGCTGAGCGTGGCGATGAGCACCGCCGTCGCTCCCGCCTGGATGACCACCGCCGCGCTACCCGCGAGGAAGAGCGCGACGACGATGGCCAGCACGACGATCAGGGCGAGTTGCCACCACCCGGTGCCGATCACCAGGAGGAGCAGGTCGCCGATCAGCACCCCGACGGTGACACCGATGATCAGCTCGACGGTGCGACGCAACCGCTGGCCGACTGACGCGGCGAGGGTCGAGACGGCGGAGATCGGCGCGAAGACCGGCTGCGACACATGCAGCAGCGAATGCGCCACCAGCCAGGACAACGCCGCGGCCAGGCCGGCCTGTAGGGCGAGGCCGCCGATGGTTCGGACCCGACGGATCCGGTCGCGCAACGCGACCACCAAGCGGTCCCCCCACCGGGCGACGGTCGACGGGCCCGCGTCCGCTCCGCGCCGACCGGCAGCGACCATGGCGGCACCTACCCCGCCACGACCGGATCAATCATCGCCGGCACGGCCCGGCCGTCCTCAGCGCGAGGCGAGGGTCTTCTCGGCGTACGCCCAGAGCCGGTCGGCCGCAGCCGGGTCCAGCGCGTGGGCGGCGACTCCGCCGGTGGCGTCGGGGCCACCGGGAATGACCTCGGCCTCCTGGTTGTCGTCGAAGTACCGGCCGCCGACGCCGTCGAGCAGGGGTGAGCCGGCGAGCAGCACTGTGGTCGACGCGCCCTGGTCGGGCTTCTTGTAGTACTCCGCCTCGATGAGGTTGCCCGCTTCGTCCATCGCGCCCATCGCGCGCATCGTGTCGTCGTCGATGTGGCGCTGGAGGTTGGTGAAGATGTACCCGGGGTTGAGGGCGTTCGCGGTGATCCCGTCCCTCTCCCACTGGCGGGTGATGCCGACCGCGAGCAGGACCTCCGCGGTCTTCGACTGGCCGTAGGCCGACCACGGGTCGTAGGGGCGCCGCTCGAACTGCGGGTCGTCGAAGTCGAACGGCGCGGCAAGGTGTGCCCCGGAGCTGACCATCACGACCCGGGCCGCGTGGGCGGCCCGCAGGCTGTCGTGCAGGCCCCGGGCCAGCGCGAAGTGGCCGAGGTGGTTCGTCGCGAGCTGGAGTTCCCAGCCCACGGCGGTCAGTTGGCGGGTCGGGATCGCCATGATTCCGGCGTTGGCCACCAGCACGTCGAGCGGGCCCTGCCAGGCCGCGACGAAGGCGTCGACCGACGCCAGGTCGGAGAGATCGAGGGCGGACGACCGGACCGTGCCAGGTCTGGCACCGGTGGCGAACTCCTCGGCGAGCCGGTCGGCCGCCCGCGGATTCCGGGTCGCGATGGTGACCTCGGCGCCGGCCCCGGCCAGCGCGCGCACCGTCTCCACGCCGATGCCGGAGGCACCCCCGGTGACGATCATCCGGCGTCCGGTGAGGTCGACACCGTCGAGGACCTCGGCGGCGGTGGTGCGGGCGTTGAACGGGGTGGTGAGGCGTGCGTTCGCTGTCATGAAACCCAGGCTACGAACGCTCGGACCGGACTGCCTATAGTCTGGGGTCCTTCATACTTTCGTGAGCGTCCAGAAAAGGTGGGGATGGATCCGCTGGAGGATGTGCTGGCCCTGCTCGGCGCGACGAGCCACGTCTCCGCCGGCCTGGTCGGGGGCGGACGCTGGGCCGTGGGTTTCGACCCTCCCGCCGGGGCCAAGTTCAACGCCGTCCGGCGGGGCCGATGCTCGCTACGGGTCGACGGCCACGCCGAGCCGATCAACCTCGGTACGGGCGACTGCTTCCTGCTGACCCGACCGGCGGCCTACACCCTCTTCAGCGACCCCGATGTGCCGGTCCAGCCCGCGTACCCGATCTTCGCCGCCGCCACCGACGGTGTGGCGCACGTCGGCGACGGTGACGACGTGTTCCTCATTGGCGGTGCCTTCACCCTGGGCGGACGGGCGCGCAGCCTCCTGCTGGACAACCTCCCGCCGGTCATCCACGTCCCCGCCGACACCCCGGAGGCCGGTACCGTCCGGTGGGCCCTCGGCGAGATCGACGAGGAACTGCGGTCCACGCGACTCGGCTCCCACCTCGTCGCCGAGCACCTGGCGCTGGTCCTGCTGATCCGAGTCCTGCGGCTGCACCTGGCCCGCGACGAACAGCCCACCACCGGGTGGCTGGCCGGCCTCACCGACCCGGTTGTCGCCCCCGCGCTACGCGTGATGCACGCGCGACCCGCGCACGGGTGGACGGTGGACGAGGTCGCCCGCGCGGCCACCGTCTCCCGGTCGACGCTGGCGGCCCGATTCAAGAGGGTCGTCGGGGTGGGCCCACTGGAGTATCTGACCGGGTGGCGGATCGAACTCGCGGCCGACCGCATCCGGCACAGCTCCGACACTGTCGCCACCATCGCCCAGGCCGTCGGGTACGGCTCGGAGAGCGCGCTCAGCGTGGCCTTCAAGCGCACCACCGGCCTCTCGCCACGCGCCTACCGCACCGAGCTGGCGAAGGCGGGCCGGAACGACGTACCCGAACCGACAGTGACCGCCGGTCGAGCACGGCTTGGGCGGTAGCGCCCCACCCGGCCGAGATTGAGGGCAGCCGGATCGGGTAGACCCGGCTCTGCAGCCCCGAGCGTGACGTCGGGCCGGATCGCGGGACGAGGGCTGCGAGACGCCTCGGGGGGACGTCGGATGGATCAGCGCGGTTGAGCGGGCCGGACGACTCCGGCAACGTCGTGGAGCTGCGGGTGCACGGGGTCTCCGGCGCGAGCGCCGCACAGGTGCTGGACCTGCAACAGATCGGGCAGGTCGCCGGTGACCGCAGTGGCGGGTTCTACCGGCCGCGCCCCCCGTACTCGGACAGCACCGGCGCGCACGGTGTGACGCTTGAGGCGTACCGCTGGGGTGATCTGCCCTCCGGAACCGTGGCCCGCACCCTGGCGGTGGTGTTCCTGCTCCCCTTCATGCTGGTCAACGTCGCGATCTGGATGCGCCCGGCGAACCCCGGGTCGGAGGCGGCGGTCAAGTCCCTGTGCCGGGTGCTGGCGCTCACGCTCACCGTGCTCTACGTGCTCGCCGTCGCCGGTGTCGCCCTGGATCTCGTCGGTTGGCAGTGCCTGGCCTCGCCGGACTGCCACGCCGGACGCAGTTGGTTGTCCTGGCTGAGTGGGCGGCCGGTCGGCCTGCGGTTGGCGGTGCTCGCGCTGGTCCCGGTCGCCGCGATCGGCCTGATCTGGCGGGTCAGCTGCCGTCCGGGGCGGACCTTCGAGGCGTTTCGCGCACCCGACCAGGGCAGCGCCGCGCCCCGGCTCGGCACCGTCGGCCAGTGGGACGCCGAGCCGCTGGTGGGGCGGTTACGCGCCATCCACGTCGCCGCGGCGTTCGCGACGCTGGACCTCGTCCTGCTCCTGGCCCAGGGCGCGAACGACGCGTCAGCGGCCACGCTCGCGCTGACGGCGATCACGGGGGTGATCCTGACGGGGTGCGTGGGGCTGCTCTGCACACCACCGCTGATGGACCGGTCCCCCGGCGACCGGCGGCTCGACCGGATCACCGGCACCCTCCGGAACGCTGCCATCATCCTGACCGTGGTCGTCGTGGCACACGTGCCGACCAGTTCACGGCCGTGGTCGCAGCAGCACGGGCTTCCCGGCTACGACCGGACCCTGACCGGTCTGTTCGCAGCTCAGACGACACTGTTGGCCGCCCTGGGCGTGGTGCTGCTCTGGCACCGGCGCCGGGAACGCGGCGCCACCCCGCTGTTCGGGCTGGGCGCTCTCGTTGTCGTCGCCACCGGGATCAGCATTGCGGTGGCGTACTCCGCCGAGCTGGTCTACCGGGTGGCGGACTTCCTGGATCGCGACGTGCCGACCGAGGAGGGCATCGCCACCGGACCACCTGCGGCCTACACCTGGGCGATCCACGGCTTCTTCCGCGCATTGTTGGGCACCGCGATCGTCGCCGGTCTCGTCATCCTGCTCTCCCGCCGGAGTCGACGCCGGGCCGCGGCGGCGATCGTCGCGCGCGACTTCCCCAACCCGCCGGCCGGCGCAGGACCCCGACTGGGGCAGGTCCGAGACGCGATAGCCCGGGCTCGCTTCACCGAGAAGCTGATGCCGTTGGCAGTGGTCTACAGCTGCCTCGCCGGACTCGGCACGGCCACCACCACGATCGGCCTGCTCGCGCACCTCCCGGGCGACCTCATCGAGCCGAACATCGGGTTGCCGGCGGCGGCGGTCACGTTCAGCATCGCGTTCGGTAGCTGGGTGATCGCGGCGATCATCCTCGGTCTGATCATCGGTGGAATCTTCGCGTACCGGACCGAGCCGTACCGCCGACACGTCGGCGTCCTCTGGGACCTCGGCACCTTCTGGCCCCGGGCCGCCCACCCGTTCGCGCCGCCCTGCTACTCGGAACGGGCCGTGCCGGAACTGGCCCGCCGAATCACCTACCTCGTCGAGCGCGGCGACGCGGTGCTGCTCACCGGGCACAGCCACGGCTCGGTTCTGCTCGCCGCCACGGTGCTCCAACTGCCACCGCAGGTCGGCGCCCGGATCGCCCTGCTCACCCACGGATCCCCGCTGCGCCGCCTCTACGCACGGCTCTTCCCCGCGTACGTCGACGACGCGGCACTGTACGAGATCGGCCGGCGGGTGGGTTGGCGCTGGGTGAACCTGTGGCGCGACACCGACCCCATCGGTGGCTGGATCTTCTCGCCGCATTCCGCACCCGAGCCGGCCACCACCGGCGACCCGGCCGCCGCTGTGGATCGTCGACAGCGTGACCCCTGTGACGTGGTGGCACCCCCAGGGGACAGCGTCGCCCCACCCATCCACGGGCACTGGCCGGGCGAGTCCGACGAGCCGTTCACCGAGGCGGTAGAGGAGTTGGTGCGGCGCCTCGGTGGACGGGTCGGTCCGCCCGGGACGCCGGGGTAGCGGGCCGGCTCAGTGCCCCCGGCCCGCCCGGGTACGCCAGTCGTCCAGGGCGGTGCCGGCGAGGCGGGCATCGTCGGCCGGGACGAGCGAGCGTTCGCCCAGCTTGGCGCCGAAGTACCGGGCGTCGGGGTCGGCCACCACCGACCGAGGGTCCTGTGTGTCGGCGAGGAGGGATCGACCCAGTTCGTCGAGGCGGAACTGCTCCGGGCCGGCGACCTCGACCACTGAGTTCGTCGGCGCGCCGAGCGCGACCTCGCAGACCGTGGCCGCGACGTCGTCAGCGGCCATCGGCTGGATGAGCACCGGCGCGAGGTGCACGGTGTCGCCGTCCGTGGCGGTGTCGATGATGCCCTGAAGGAACTCGAAGAACTGGGTGGCGTGCACCACCGAGTACGGAAGTCCGGACGCGACGATGAGCTTCTCCTGGGCGACCTTCGCGCGCATGTACCCGCTGTCCGGGATCCGGTCGCACCCCACGATGGAGAGCGCCACGTAGTGGTTCACCCCGGCGTCCGACGCGGCGGCGAGGAGCGTCCGGGTCGAGGTCTCGAAGAACTCCAGTACGGCGGCGTCCTCGAACGACGGCGAGTTCGACACGTCGACGACGACCTCGGCGTCGGTGAGCGCATCGGCAACTCCCTCGCCGGTCAGGGTGTTCACGCCGGTCTTCGGAGATGCCGGCACCGCCTCGTGGCCCTGGGCGGCGAGGCGATCCACGAGCTTGGAACCGATGAGGCCGCTGCCCCCGATGACGACGATCTTCATGGTCGCACCACGTCCTGTCTGCACTGGGTTGAATCGTGCTGCCAACCAGTAAGACGGAAAGCGTGCACAGATGCAGGACAATGCCGGAGAAAGCTCGACGGAGATGAGGAGGTCGACGTGACCACCGTGTCCCACCCGGTGTTCGCCCGGGTCTACGAGCGGCTCAGCGTCGCCATGGACCGTGCCGGCACGGCGGCGTTCCGGCGGGACCTGGTCGCCGGCCTCTCCGGCCGGGTGATCGAGATCGGCGCGGGCAACGGGCGGATGTTCGCCCACTACCCGCCGGGGGTGACCCAGGTCCTCGCGGTCGAGCCGGAGCGGCGTCTGCGTGCCGCTGCCGAGCGCGCCGCGTCGAGCGCGCCGGTCCCGGTCACTGTCGTCGACGGCCTGGCCGAGGCGCTGCCTGTCGGGAACGGCGAGTTCGACGCGGCGGTGGTCGCGTTGGTGTTGTGCACAGTGCCCGATCAGGCGAGCGCGTTGGCCGAGATCAGCCGGGTGCTGCGCCCCACAGGCCAGGTGCGGTTCTTCGAGCACGTGGCCGCCGAGGAGGCCACCGGTCTGCACCGCGCCCAACGACTCCTCGACGCCACGCTGTGGCCGAAGCTGTTCGCCGGCTGCCACACCAACCGCGACACCGTCGCCGCCATCGGCGCGGCCGGCTTCGAGGTGGAGCAGCTGCGCAGGTTCCGTTTCCCGGCCACCAGTAACAGCCCCTCCTCCCCCTGCGTCCTCGGCCGCGCGATCAGGCCGGTCCCGGCCACCCGCCGGTAGGCCGAGGTTCGCTCGACCGCCTGGGCGCACCCGCCCGCCTGTCACGGAAGCGGCGAACACGAACGCGAGGGTCGGTCCAATTCAGATAGATGCCCGTCGGCTATTGTCCCGTTTTGCTCTTATTTGAACACCTGACGTGATGTGGTAATCAGCGCGCTTCTCGGCGCTATACAGGCCGTATCACGCAGGACGCCACTCGCTGGACGTCTCCTGCGAGTAGTTACCCACGGAGGGTGTTCTGTGACAGCTAAACCCAAACACTGGCTACGGCGGCCGGTCGTCCTGCCGTCGCTCGCGGCTGGCGCAGCCGCCACAGTTGCAGCCAGCCTGCTGCTCTTCAGCTCGACCGCCGCCAACGCGCAGGAGGCACCGGTCAACCTGGGGACGGCGGCCGACTTCTCCGTCCTGGCCGGAGCGGAGCCGACCAACACCGGTCCCAGCTTCCTGGCCCAGAGCCTCGGGCGGTTCCCCGGAAACACCGCGGCCGGCTTCGGTACGGCGACCATCGGCGGCGAGGTACACCTCGGCGACGCGGTCGCGCTCCAGGCTCAGAGCGACCTGACCATCGCCTTCAACGACGCCGCCGGCCGGACCCCGTTCACCAACCTCCCGGCGGAGCTGGGTGGCAACACGCTCAACGAAGGGGTCTACCGGATCGGGGCCGCCCAACTGACCGGACCGTTGACGCTCAACGGCCAGGGTGACCCGTCGGCCGTGTTCATCTTCCAGGTCGACTCCTCGCTGACAACGGCGTCGAACAGCAGCGTGGTCCTGATCAATGGGGCTTCGGCCTGCAACGTGTTCTGGAAGATCGGCAGCTCGGCGACGATCGGCACCGGCACCACCTTCGTGGGCACCATCATGGCTCAGGCCGCGATCACGATGGCCACGGGCGCGACCCTTCAGGGCCGCGCGCTGGCGCGCACCGCCGCCGTCACCCTCGACACCAACGTCATCACCGCGCCGATCTGCGCCGGGCCGACGGGCCCGCCCGGACCGACCGGCCCGCCCGGGCCCACCGGTCCGCCCGGCCCGTCCGGTAGCCCTGGCGCACCCGGCAGTCCAGGGGCACCTGGCAGTCCAGGGGCACCCGGCAGTCCAGGAGCGCCTGGCAGCCCCGGCGCACCCGGTAGCCCGGGAGCGCCCGGCAGCCCGGGAGCGCCTGGCAGCCCGGGAGCGCCTGGCGCACCAGGTAGCCCGGGAGCGCCCGGAGCGCCCGGCAGCCCCGGAGCACCTGGGGCGCCCGGCAGCCCCGGAGCACCTGGTCCGTCCGGGCCCCCCGGAGCACCTGGAGCACCAGGCAGCCCTGGCGCACCCGGTCAACCTGGTGGCGGCGGCAAGCAACCCATCCTGCCTGTCACCGGCAGCGGTGCGGTCCCGGCCCTGACCGGCGTCGGGAGTGTGATGGTCGTGCTGGGCGCGTTCGCGTTCTTCCTGGCCCGGCGTCGACGCCTGGAGTCCTGATCGGTGGCCCGGCCGGTGTGATCCCGGCCGGGCCACGTCACGTCGTCGGCCCGCTCCCCACCGGGAGCCACGCTGCTGCTGGTGGCCAACGTGGGGCCGGTCAACCTGCTTGCCGGCTTCCTGACCACCGCCGCCCGGCTGCTCTCCACCGGGCTGGTCG